>JAKSCN010000360.1 GCA_022360595.1 Chromatiales bacterium | reverse complement strand
TTCTAAAAATGAACACAATAAGTCAATACTGGGAACGATACCTATACCATAGCTTACTGGTGGTTGTTTTTTTATTCACTTTAGTGGGCTGTGATAGTCACTATCCAGCTACTACACTAGAGAGACCAGTGACTGTCCCTGTTAATGCCATCTGGGTTGGTGGCATGGAAGGGGGAGTATATGTACTGCTTACCAAACCGGCTGATAGGGAACAGCATATCTATACCGGCACTATTTTTTATGAAAATGGTGAGCCGTGGTATAGCGGTGAGATGGCCTTGTCACCTGCCGATGCCTCCTTTACTGATATAGGCCGTGAAGAGAGTTATGTGGGGTGGGATGGTGAAACGTTGTATCTTTCTGGTGATCGCTCATTAAAAGCGCTAAGTAAGATCGACTAATACTTGCCGGGAGTGCTCTATCGCACGACTCGTAATCTTCAGTTCAATGAACTGGGGTGTAGCATAATTTTACAATCACCCAACAATCTGAAGGTTTGCCATATGATGGCTCTACCCTTGCGTATTCGCAACGACGTGACACAGCGATCCTGCTAAAGTCTGGCTACTCCATAACAGCAGGATTCAACATGGATAGAGGCACCCGTAATTACAGTATCGTACTTGGCATTTTCGTGCTGGCGCTGGCCGTGGTTTTTCTCTACGAAGATCCTAAGGTCTCGGAACTGAATGATCTTCTCAAAGAGGATGAAACCCTTACCAATTTCTCTTACCGTTTCAAAGTTGTCGAGGTGCGTAACAGTATGGCGATCATGAGTACGCCCCGTTCAACTGAGGTGCCGGTATCACGTGTCCTTGGTTTACTGTTTCCTGAAGTGGCTGGGCGTAAACCCGAAACTAGCGAATTTCAACGCGCGCAGAAAAAGCTGGCAACTGTTCAGACCAAGGCTCGTGATTTGGTACTGGAGGACCCCGAGATTAAGCGGGTGAGCTGGCGACTGGATAAGGATTGGTTGAGCCAGCACGGTATCGTCGTCAACCTCTCGCGGTAGAGCATGAACAAAATTGGGTTAATAGCGAAGAGTAATCAGTACGTTCCCCATTCACGTGACGGGAATATTGAAACAGTATAATGGCTATAAATTCAGGCCCTAGATAATTGAATGAAAATAGTATCCTTGCGCTGTATCCACTACTTTCTGAACTATCTGTATCTGTGCTTCATTGGTTCCTGTAATTCTGGTGTTTTACTTCTATATACAGCAGACGAAAGAGATGTAAAAAAATTGTAAGAATAGTTTTTTCGGTTAGCATTACTCCCAGTCCAGAAGGGAAATGTGAATAGACGTTAAGCTAGGTGTATAGGCCTTTTATATATTTTAAAAAAGCTCTTGATTGAAGTATGTCAAGTGTTTATATCATGTCTGTTGACGGAGGGTGGTCTTTAAGATAGTCTAAAAACCGTAATTGCATACAGGATGTATTTGGATGCAGCTTTATTAGGGAATTCAAGGAGAGATAAAAATGAGCAAATGTAATCCCGAATCAGCAACCGTTGCATTAGCAATCGCAAATTTCCTCCGCTCCGTACATGTGAACGGAAAACCTCTCGACCTTCCAGATAGTATCGAAGATATTCATACAAATCCGCGCAATCAGCTTGACATGATAAATGCTATTGACACAACTCAGTTGAAGGGTGATGTCAGAGTGTTTGATATCACCAATGCCGCAACAGAACAGCTAAATGACAGAATGGAAAAGCTTGATGCGCGCCTTGATCTGATTCTTTCGAAACTCGATAAGTAATCTCCTAATTGTAGTTTTCACTCTCGTGGCGTAACACCCAGGTTAGGCCACATAGAGCATGTGGCTACAGATAGCCTTTGCGGTATGTCTAAAAGGGCTCTGGTTGTTTTTGCCTAACTGTTTGCGTGTAGATTATTAGGAGGCACGTTGGCAAGAGTTTTGTTGGTTAATGCGCCGGGAAATGAGACAGGCAAAATGCCTTCCAAACTTGGTCGCTGGATTCCGGGTGAACAGCTTGGTTTGGCCTACCTTGCTGCAGTTCTTCGCAGTAATAACCATGCAGTTGAAATCTTCGAAGCCTGTATGTTGGGGCTGACTGCAGAGGAGGTGGTGGAAACCATACTCTCTCGAGGTGAGGCACTGGACTTGGTAGGTATTTCCATCGCTGATGGAAAACAGTTTGGTGCTGCTGACTGCCTGGAACTGCTGGATAAGTTACCTTCCCATATTCACCTGACCATTGGCGGACCTACGGCGACTTTATCTGCTGAAGAGTTTTTACGACGTTTTCCTCGTCTGGACTCTGTTGTATGCGGTGAAGGTGAAGCCCCTCTTAATGCATTGTGTGATTACCTTGATCAAAGCAGGGATTGGACCGCTGTCGGTGGATTAGCCTACCTATCAACAGACTCGGGGCTTGGTCGGGAGGTGTATCGGGTCAATCAGAGCATGCGTCTTGATCCAAACGCTTTACCGTTTCCTGTGAGGGATCATATCGATCTTTGCCAGGAACAGGGGTTTGTGGTCTCCATTGAAACCA
The DNA here is from genome assembly GCA_022360595.1 of Chromatiales bacterium. Lineage (GTDB taxonomy): Bacteria > Pseudomonadota > Gammaproteobacteria > Chromatiales > Chromatiaceae > BM503. The sequence continues at coordinate 7,939 of JAKSCN010000360.1, read as the reverse complement.
GCCGTGGTTGTAAAGGTGGGTGTACCTTTTGTGCCGCCCGGCTTGCGTATGGTGCTCCAGGTTCGGGTTGGAGGGCGCGCTCAGCCGAACATGTGCTGGATGAGCTGGATAATCTGGCCCGTACTTATGGTGTCGAACGGGTTTCATTTGAGGATGAAGATTTTCTAGGCTGGGGTAACAAGGCTGGCTTCGATCGGGCACGGGATATTGCCCACGGTATTCTGAGTCGAAAGCTTGATATCGAATTTTCATTTCTGACCCGTGTGGACAATATCGATCGTGAGTTATTAATGCTGCTCAAACAGGCAGGATTACGGTTTATTTTTCTAGGGGTGGAGACGGAGTCCCAGAATTCACTGGATCGATTTGGTAAACATACGAGCGTGGCGCAAAACGATCAGGCGATAAGAACCTTGCGTGAACTGGATATTGATCACGAAATCCTGTTCATTATGTACGAGCCTGACAGCACACTTGATGATGTGAAGGCTAACCTTCGAATTTTAAAATTGGTAGATAGATTGAATGTCAATCTGCTTGATGCATTACGAATTTATCACGGTACGCCGATGCATCAGCAAATGTTTGAAGATGGCCGCCTGACAGGGGACTTTCTCTCCTATAAATACCTATTCTCAGACCCACGTGTTGGAGTGTTTGAGCGGCATGCAACAAATGGCTTGAACGGGTTTTACGCCATTTTACGGCATATGGATGCTGTTCGTTGGTCTATTGGTGAAGACAACGATCTCAGTCGCGCCATGGTCAGTATCTCAAAACGCCTCAACCAAGCAGCCGCAAATTGGCTCGACCAGCTAATGGTCGCGATTGAAAACAGACAGGATCCAGCGCCTCTGCAGGATACGGCCGAGCATATTGCAATAGAGATTGCATCGGTGCTGCAGAATCTGGTCACTAACTGGACTGTTATACCCAACTCCACCTCTTCTATTCCGGACACAGAGCTATGTCGATAGAAACATTGTCAGTTCCCTACTTTCTACAGGTTGAATTAACCTATGCCTGCAATTCGCACTGTATCTTCTGCTACAACCCGACACGGGGTAAACGTCCTGACAAGGATCATGTTTGGAACGTCATACGGGCAGTGGCTGAGGCGCAGGTTCCTTTGGTTCAGTTAACTGGGGGGGAAGTCTCTCTGCTGCGTGAGTTGAATGAGTATGCGGACTATCTGGCAGACTATTCAAAAGTATCAATCGTAACCAATGCCATACGGCGGCATGATTTAACTTCCAATATCAGCAAAATATTCCTCTCCCTGCATGGTGACAAAGAGACCCACGAGCGGATCACCAGTAATCGTGATACCTATGATGTCATCGTGAATAATATTGAGCACTATGTGGGCCGAGGTTATGAGGTTGCGACGGATGTGCTGCTCTGCTCGGAAAACTACGACCAGATGTATTCATTGATTGGTAGAGCTGCAGAGCTTGGTATGTGTGAGGTCTTTATCAATCGTTTTCAGGGAGGCGGCTTTGGTGTTGAACGAATGAATGCACTAATGCCCTCTGTCGAACAGTTTCGCGCCGCTCTGGATCAGATCATTGATGCACGGCGGGATTTTGGAATTACTGTCTCTTTTGGAACCGCGATTCCGCTATGTGCTGATAAGCGCCTGGTTTCTGAGGGGCTGGAATTTAACTGCCAAATGGGTAGCCGCTTTGCTGCTGTGGCGCCTAATGGTGATTTGCGGCTGTGCAATCAGTCCCTCAAACAGTATGGAAATATTACGGAAACACCTTTAACAGAGCTTTGGCAGCAACGGTCTCTAAATGATTACCGGGATATGCGTTGGGTTACCGGAGTGTGTCGGGACTGTCCTCTTTTGGACCGTTGCGGCTCCGGCTGTCGAGTTGATAACTCGCAATCCGAGGATTACTGTCCTGACGCCTTCGTAAGAGGGCTTGAAAAGCGTCCGGAGCTTGTTGCTGACATCTTGAATGAATCGGGTGATATCAGAACTGTGCCGGAGATACCGAGCTCACCCAACACCGGCTCGCGGCGCATAAGAACTGAAAAAGATCTGCTGATTATTGATAAATATGCAGAGAAGTATCTTGTCCGCTCGAATTACTCGGCACTGGTTGTAGACCAGCGTTGTGTGGATATCTGCGTCAAGAGTAAAGACGGCGTTATTGATGAAGTGGATCTTTGGCGATCTGTCCAACAGTCAGACTCAATCCCATTGAGGGATGATGTAATGGGGAGATATGTCGATCATCTTGTTGCAGCGGGAGTGCTGGTTGAGGAGGCCTGATGTGAATCGGCCTGACGTATGGTTGGTTTTTCCACCTCTGTGGGCGCCCTTTTTACCGCCAACCTCGCTGGCTATGTTGGCGGCCTATCTTCGTGAGTCCGGTAGATCAGTTGTGGTGGATGACCAAAACCTAAAGGTTTTTAATGATCTTCTGGATGCTGACCGGGTTCGTGAAGTGGCAGAGGAGGTTCGGGGGCATATTGCCAGTGCGGAGAACTCTACCGAAACGCCACCGACCCATTATCGGAAGTGGGTATTGGCCGATCTGTTTGCTGACCGCGTGTTGCATAATTTGCCGCTGGATCTTGAGGTGATTCATAAAAGGGCATTTAAAGACGCTGTTCATGTCTCTTCGTGTTATGCCACATTAGCTGAAGCGCTGACGGTCATAGAGGCGGCACATCCCGGCTATACATTGGGGCTGGAGAACTTTACCGCTCCGGTAGCGGTAAGAAATGCCGCTGAATTGATGGACCTTGTAAATAACCCCTCAGGATTACCATTCTTGCAGACCTTGACCAAAGCCGCCTGCGATATTACAGAGCGTAAGCCCAAGGTTGTAGGTCTCAGTATTATTTCGGATACCCAACTGCTTTCCGCTTTGGTTCTTGCCCGGCTGATTCGTGAGCGCTATCCCGAGGTGCATATCACAGCGGGAGGGGCCGCTATTACCTATCTTGGTGAGCAGTTGGTGGAGCATTCCCATCTGTTTGACCGGTTATTTGACTCATTCGTTGTTGGTAATGGGGAGCTTGCACTGGAAGGGCTGCTAAAGATGCTTGATGGTTGCTGCACCCCGGAGGATATTCCCAATTTGCGATGGCGTGACCCTTCAGGTGTGTTTCGTGTGTCTGCCAAGTCTGATCCGCTAATGTTGGATGATCTGCCTTTGCCGGATTACACAGGGTTGGAGCCCAGTAAATATATGGCTCCCCGGCCCGGTATTTGTATGAGTGCTTTTGCAAAAGGCTGCTACTGGGGAAAGTGCTCTTTCTGTTTTGAACATCTCTGGAAAGAGAGCAGATATCGTCCAAGACCGGTGGCCAGGGTTGCTGACCAGATGCAGCAGCTTTCAGAGCAGTGGGGAGTGACACACTTCGAGCTTATTGATCTGGCGGTGGCGCCTCGCAATCTTGGCGGCCTTGGTGAGGAGTTAAGCCAGCGAGGATTGACATTTAGCTGGACTGCATTGACCCGCAGTGAAGTTAAGAGCGATAAGGTGATACTGCAGAAAGCTTATGATGGTGGTTGTGTTGCGCTACTGATAGGCTTCGAATCCGCTTCCGAGAGAGTTTTGCAGTTGATGCGCAAGGGCCTCTCTACAGATGCGGTACGTCGGTTTTTTGCCGATGCCGCCGAGGTCGGCATATGGACCCATGCGTATATTATTGTCGGCTTTCCGGGTGAGACCCGGGAAGAGGCCGTTGAGACGCTCCGCTTTGTCAATAAAGCTGTGTCAGATGGAATGATTCATTCTGTTGGCGCCAGCCCTTTCGTACTCTGCATGCATACTCCAATCTACAAGGCCCCGGAATCATTTGGTGTACAGATTCACCAAAGCCAACCCGATGATCTCGATTTTGAGGTGGAGTATTCAGCTCAGGAGAGCCTCGACAGAGAAACCATAGACTCACTGCTGCAGACTTATGATGAGTTTTTTCAGTGGCCTGTCTCTACCTTGATTACGGCTGCTCTACTGCGGGATCACTCTGTCTCCTCCTTGATAAAGCAGATCTCTGAGCGAAGTACCCAACGATTCACTGATAAGCCCTATGTGCCTGAGTTGCGTCAGTACCGATGGAATGTCTTTGATATGCAAAGCAGTATGCCTTTGACATTGAAAGGAGACCCGGTGCAGGCCGACTGGAGCCCCCTATGCTGACCCCAGGGATGAACCGGTGAGTGTTTGCGTCCAGCTTGGCGACACGGATATTTCGATAGGAAATCATATACTGGTTGAGGTTACCAAGTTATGCAATAACCGCTGCAGACACTGTTTTACCGGTGCTTCACCCACGGCGGATAAAGGACAACCCACACTCTTACAATTGGATAACCTGTTTCGATCTATTCAGCGGTTAGGAGTTGGCGCAGTAACTCTCAGTGGTGGAGAGCCACTGTTACGCAAAGATATCGATAGGCTGGTTGAGGCTTTGCCTGAGGAATTGCAGATCTGGCTATTTACCAGTGGTGTCGGGATGGATCTTTCGAGGCTGGAAAAATGGATGGAGACTGTTAGCGGATTTGCAGTCAGTATTGATGGGGGAGAGCGACAGCATAACTACCTGCGGCGCTCTCGCCGCTCATTTCAGGAAAATCTGGGTTTTATGAAACAGTGCGCTGTATTGGGTGCGCGTTGCCAGTTGCAGTCTATGGTGTTGCGGGGCGGTTTTGATCAGATACAGATGATCGTTGAGTTGGGGGAGACTTTGGGGGTGGAGCGTATTCTCTTTTCTCATATCAGCCCTGATGGTAGGGGGGCTGACATGGAGACAGAACAGCTTAATGCTGCTGAACTCGACGGGCTGCATCAACATATTACTACACTGCAAAAACAGACCGAGGTTACTTTACGCACCAACCTGATGCCAAGGGAATTGGTTGATAAACGGTTCCCTCCCGTCACATTGCATATCTTGCCTGATGGGAAAGTACTGCCCTGGTATGGTGTTCCGAAAAGCTACGCACTTGGTTCTCTGGGTGACTATGGTTGGGATCTGGAGGCGCTTTTGAGGAGCTCACGGATGGGACTGCTTATTAAACACTGTTTTTCCAGAGCAAAAGGAGTGGCGCAACACTACAGTGGCGAGTTTGTACCGGTGGATGATCTTCTCGTGAACACCTTTCGAGAGCCGGTATTATGCAAATAAATGAGCTCGCGCCCTTTCCGTTTTCCCCCGCATCGGTTCCTGGCGCTTTTGCTGTGTTGCCTGCCATGTGGGATCTTGGCGGTGGGACTGGCACTGCGGCTGGGGCTGTATGGCTGGCTGAACAGTTGGCCCGGGATGAGGTTCAGGAGCTGTTATCAACCCCTTACTCGGTGGCGCCGCCATTGCGGTTTGACTACCCTTTCGCCCGCCTTGACCCAGGATTGCTCGTGGCATCTCAAACCTTGAGGGCGTGGCGCAGTGGTTTTCGACCGTTATGGCTTTTTGGAGACCAGGGTTTGGCTATAGGCCCGGTACGGGCAGCCGGTCTTTACGGTGTGCCCACTACGGTCGTCATGTTTGATGCCCACTCTGATCGTTTTATGGGCAATGCGGAGAGTTGCGGAAGCTGTCCGTCTCTGCCGAATGAGGTGACCCAGGGTAATGTGGGAACATTCATCGGTGAGGAGCCGGCAGTGCGTTCGCTTATCCAGGTGGGTGTCCGCTCACACTTGAGCTATGTACGTGATGACCGGCTTACCAATGTGCAGCTTCTAAGTGCTGAACAGATTCGTACCGACCTGGATGCCGCAAAGTACTGGCTACACCAGCAGCTACAGACGGCGCTTGCAGGTAATGAGCTCATTCTGCTCACCATCGACCTTGATGTACTGGACCCCAGCGTCTGTCCGGCAGTGGACAGTCCTGAAGAGGGTGGACTTAATAGTGATGAGTTCAGAGCGCTGGTTCAGATGGTCGCACAGGTTGCGTGCAGTATTGATATTAGTGAGTTCAACCCATTAAAGAGCCCGGGGCAGAGAGGTGGTAGCGCGGCTTTGAGGTTACTCTGTGAGTTGTTGACCGATGCTGCCCCGGAAATTGGGCGACGCTTTTGGCATCCTCCCCAGTTGAAGAGACCAAAGGGTGTGCTTTTCCCGCTTAGTCCTGTTGCCAATGCTGTGATCGACTGTAGTGGCGCCGCTTATGAGTTAACGCCTGCGGAGTTTGCGCTGCTCAACGGTGCGGAGATTGATGCGTTGGAAGCGGTGTTTCGCCAGGAGGCTATTGCCGAGGCAGCAGAATCTCTGCGCGCGTTGATTAATCGTCCTGACTCCTTCAGTTCAACGCCTAAGGAGGGAGTCGAATCCCGCCCCCAACGGTTCAGCCCAATAGGCTGGCTGGAGGGTGGCGCAGGGCATATTGAGGGGCTTGCCATCTCGACAGTAGGGGATAGGCTGGCGGCAGCCGATTGGGATCACGGAATACATATTTGGTCACCAATGGCAGGTAGTAGCTCTACAGTGCGGTATCAGGGGCATCAGGCCTGGGTAATAGGGGTCGATTTTTCACCTGACGGTAAGTGGCTTGCCAGTGCCTCTGATGACGGGTGTATTGGTCTTTGGTCCTGCGATGGAGAGATGATGCAGCCTATGGAGTGGCGCCATGACCATTGGGCCAAGGCGGTGGCCTGGCAACCGTCCGGCCAGCTTCTGGCGTCTGCCTCTTTTGATGGTTCCGTACGGATATGGTCTCTCACCTGTCCGCAGCCCTTGCTGCATATCAATGCCCATTCTGCCGCGGTTTGGTCTCTGTCATGGTCGCCGGATGGGAAAGAGATTGTCAGCTCCGGTTTTGATGGTGCTCTGCGTCGTTGGAGTGCCGGTGACGGCGCCTTGCTGCAGGAGCTTCGGGGGCATGAAGTGAGTGTTGAGCGCTGCAGGTACGACCAGATGGGGAGGTTGTGGGCATTGGGTTTGACCGGGCGACTGACATGCCATACCGGGAGTTCAGAGCCTGACAGGGTAATACAGGCTTCCGTTAGCGGTTTTGACCTGGCGCTGGCTGATGAGATGGAGCTGATCCTGATCGCTGATCTAAATGTTGTCCGTTGTATCAATATGCATGATCTCTCCTGTGTGGCAGAGCTGGTGGTCGACTTCTCGCTCTCGTCAGTGCGTTACCTCGGTAAGGGTATGGTTGCCGCGGCCGGGGATAGTGAGCGGATTGCACTGTTTGAGATTGGGGGTATGTGATGGAACTCCTACTGCTCCGGGTGCCCTCCACAGGAGCGGCTGCCAAGTGTGTCGATCCGCCAATCTCCCAGGGGTTAATCGCGGCAGCGGCTCAAGCACGTGGTATTCGTTGTGAAGTGCTTGACCTCAGTTTTCATGGTGATGATGGCATTGATCTGCTGCTTGATGCCATGAATCATCGCGATCTCCGTGTTGTTGGGGTGAGTGCTTATCAGACAAACATAGAGCGTTGTATGCAGATTGCCCGTCTCGTAAAAGGCGTGCGGGGTGATGTGAAAGTGATATTGGGTGGCCCTCAAGCAACTCACATGCCCGCCATCGGGTTGGAGGCGATGCCGATGGTTGATGGGCTGTGTCGAGGGGCTGGAGAGCATGCCATGCCTCAATTACTAGAAGCATTGCGTGCAGGCTGTGAGACGGTGCCCGGTTTTCTATTGCGTACTACGGATGGGTTGATTGAGGTGGGAGTTCCAGTGATGCTGCCACAGGTGGATAGTCTGCCTTCGCCGTTTCGGATACCACTCTGGCCCCTTGACCGTTATCCGCTGGGAGTGCTCTTCAGCAATCGGGGCTGTCCTCATAACTGCGCTTTCTGCTATACCCCCGCAGCCAGTGGAAGGCGCCTCTCCCAAAGAGTTAAGGAGGGTGTTCTTAAGGATATAGTCGCAATGGCCAAGGCTAATGTGGAGCATGTCTTCTTTGCCGATCCGGTATTTCTCCCTTCGGCCCACCGGCCGTTGCAGTTGTTGGAGGATCTG
>JAKSCN010000297.1 GCA_022360595.1 Chromatiales bacterium | reverse complement strand
ATGATGGCAACGACTACCAGTGGGTCATCGATCCGCTGGACGGCACTACCAACTACCTGCACGGTTTTCCGCAGTTCTCTGTCTCTATCGCCCTGAAATATCGCGGGGTACTTGAGCAAGCGGTGGTCTACGATCCACTGCGCGATGAGATGTATACAGCCAGCAAGGGCTCAGGCGCGACACTCAATGATCGTCGCCTGCGGGTAACTGATCGCAAAGACCTGCATGGTGCTTTGATCGGCACCGGTTTCCCATTCCGTGATCAGCGTCATCTGGACACCTACCTCGCCATGTTCAAAACCATGGTAAAGGATACCGCCGGTATCAGGCGCCCCGGTTCCGCCGCCCTCGATTTCGCCTATGTGGCCGCCGGCCGCCTGGATGGATTCTGGGAGCTGGGCCTTGCCGAATGGGACTTTGCAGCCGGCGCACTGCTGGTCAAGGAGGCCGGCGGCACCGTCACCGATATAAGCGGTGGCGACCGTTATCTGGAGACAGGTAATGTCGTAGCGGGTGGAATTAAAGTCCACTCTGCGATGGTTCAGGCACTAAGTTCCCACCTCAATGATGAGCTGCGCGCCTAGTCACTCACTACGCTAAAAACCACTCAAGTTTTATCGCCTGCGAACGCTAAGGTTTCTGAAATCTGGAACAACAGATCTCGGTCCAAGTTGATCCGTGGAGACAACCAGCATGGCTGATAAAACAGACACCATTAAGCCTGTCAGTGATCGTGCATTGGAGATGATCATGCGCGATGTTCTCGATGGCGTCATGGAGCTATCACTCGAGTCAGCCTTTCGAGACTCCGCCCCGGAATTTGAGATCATAGACATCAGCACCGTTACCCGAACGATGCATGGCAAAAAAGCAAAACCGCAGACTACCGATGCGGATGTGATCAATTTCCCCGGCCTCAAACAGGCGGCCGGATAGGTCAAGTTAAAACAGCACGCAATAAAAAAGCCGGCTAATGCCGGCTTTTTTATTGGATGAACAGCGAGCGCTGGTTAGGGCTCTGCGTCCAGCTCTGCCCCCTCTTTCTGAACCGGCATCAGATCCTCTTTACTGATCCCCAGCATCAGAATAGAGGTACTCGCCACATAGACAGAAGAGTAGGTACCGATGAATACACCAATAATCAACGCCAACGCGAAACCGTGAATGATCTCTCCGCCAAACAGAAACAACGCTATCAATACGAAAAGAGTTGTCATCGAGGTAACCAGAGTACGTGACAAGGTCTGGTTCAACGAAGCATCAATAATTTCAGCCGAGGTCCCCTTGCGAATTTTACGAAAGTTCTCACGTACACGGTCATAGACCACGATGGTATCGTTGAGGGAGTAACCAATTACCGCCAACACAGCAGCCAATACAGGCAGATCAAACTCCACTTGCAGCAGCGCGAACAATCCAACGGTAATTAATACGTCATGCACCAAGGCGATCACTGACCCTACTGCAAAGCGGTACTCAAAACGCAGCGCGACATAGATCAGAATACCGATCAGCGCATAAAGCATTGCAAGCCCACCATCTTCGGTCAGCTCATCACCAACTTGCGGCCCGACAAACTCGACGCGTCGCAACTCGGCACTACCACCTTGGGCAACATTACTGAGGGCGTTGAAGGCCTGATTACTCAGCTCCGCAGAGTCAACATCCCCCCTGGGGGCAAGACGCACAAGTACGTCTTTAGACGTACCGAAATGCTGAACAGTTGCATCAGCAAAACCACCCTTAGCCAACTCTTTACGGACGTTAGGCAGCTCAACCGGATCTGTATAACCGACTTCAACAAGCGTTCCCCCTGTGAAATCGATACCCAGATTCAATCCACGTAGAGCAATAGACGCGATTGCGATCACTATCAGAGCAAGTGAAAAGATCAGCGCCAGCTTGCGCTGGTTCATAAACTTAAAATGTGTTTCGGATTTAAAGATCTGCATAACAGGACTTTTCCAAATAGGTTTCTACATCAACCAGGGTCAATTGTCGTTAAATCGCCAGCTTCTCGACGCGCTTACCACCGTAGATCAGATTGATCACGGCACGTGTACCGAGAATAGCGGTAAACATCGACGTCAGAATCCCGATAAACAGGGTTACCGCAAAGCCTTTGACCGGCCCGGTACCAAAGCTGAACAGTACGATAGCAGCAATCAAAGTGGTGATATTTGCGTCGATGATGGTAGAGAACGCTTTCTCATAACCGGCATAGATACTGGCCTGGGGCGTGCTACCCAATCGAATCTCTTCACGAATACGCTCGAAGATCAGTACGTTGGCATCCACTGCCATGCCCACCGTCAATACGATACCCGCGATACCCGGGAGCGTAAGGGTGGCCTGAAGCATTGACAGCACAGCGACAATCAAAACCAGATTGGTCACCAGCGCCATATTAGCAACCAGACCAAATACCCGATAGTAAACAGCCATAAAGATCATCACGATCACGAGACCGATCATCACCGATTGGAAGCCCTGGTCAATACTCTCCTGCCCCAGGCTTGGACCAATAGTCCGCTCTTCAACAATCTCGATCGGTGCGGCCAACGCACCGGCACGCAACAGGAGCGCCAAGTCGCGCGCCTCTTCGGGTGAATCTAAACCCGTGGTCTGAAAACGGCTGCCAAAAGGCTCCAGGATGTTGGCGACACTGATCACCTCTTCCACCGGAATTTTGCGTACCACCTTCTCGCCATCGACAATTTTGGTCTCGGTACGTGTTTCAATGAACACAACCGCCATCGGTTTGCCGACATTCTCAGTGGTCACGTTACGCATACGGCTCGCGCCCTGGCCATCCAGGCTAACGAATACTGCTGGTTGGCTCGTACGCTGATCAAAACCGGAAGAGGCATCGGTGATCTGGTTGCCAGTTACAATCACGCGTTTCTTCAACAGGATCGGCTGGCCCTCGCGGGTTTCATAGAGTTTTGAACCAATCGGCACTTT
>JAKSCN010000568.1 GCA_022360595.1 Chromatiales bacterium | reverse complement strand
CGACAGCGCCCCGGACGAGGATGAGCACTACAACGCCTACCGTTCGGTCGTCGAAGGGCTTAATGGTATACCGGTAACCATCCGCACCCTTGATCTCGGCGCCGATAAGCAGGTGGACGGCTGCGGCGGTGGCGACAGCCTGGTCTGCAACCCAGCCCTGGGGCTAAGGGCTATTCGACTCTGCATCAAAGAACCGCAGCTATTCCTACCCCAACTACGCGCCATACTGCGCGCCTCGGCCCACGGCCCGGTGCGTATCATGATCCCGATGCTTTCCAGCCTATCTGAAGTGAGCACCCTCAAAAGTTATCTGCTGGAAGCACAACAGAGTCTTAAGAAAGACGGCATACCCTTCGCCCCCAACATCCCCCTGGGAGGTATGGTTGAGGTGCCCGCCGCTGCCCTGGCCGCTGACAGCTTTGCCCAAGTGCTCGATTTCCTCTCTATCGGCACCAACGACCTGATTCAATACACCCTGGCCATCGACCGGGTGGACGATGAGGTCAACTACCTGTTCGATCCGCTGCACCCCGCCATTCTGCGATTGATCAAAATGGTGATCGACGCAGGCCGCCACTACAACAAACCGGTCAGCATGTGCGGTGAAATGGCCGGAGATCCACGCTATATCCCCCTGCTGCTCGGTATGGGGCTGCAGGAGTTCAGCATGCAACCCGGCGCCCTACTCGAAGTCAAAAGCCTGCTGCAAGGCCTGGATAGCAACAATCTACGCAATAAAACCGAACAACTGTTTGCCAACCTGCATCAAGCCGATGTCACTGCCCTGCTGGCGGAGATATGCCCACCAACTTACTAATTCTGCAGCAACACCATCGATCTTTAACGTAATAAATAGCAACAGGCCACTCCCTGTAATCGGCCCTAGCTGTTAAAATATTAGCAATAGACCACCCTACACCTTTCCTTTTCCGAGGGCCTGAGCTGCATGTCTGATGTCGCCATCAACAATCAGGAGGATACCCGTCTGGAGCGGCTCCAGCAGGCACTGGATAGTGGCGCTTTGCGCCAGGCCAGCCGCATGCTCAACGCGCTGCGCCCGGGTGAAATCGCCCATCTGCTTGAAGCCCTCCCTCTCACCGAGCGTGAAATTCTCTGGGGCATGGTGGACGAGGAGCTGGATGGTGAGGTACTGGTCCACCTCACCGATGAGGTCCGGGCCGATCTGATCAGCAAAATGAACCGCGAGGAGCTGCTGGCTGCCTCCTCCGGCCTGGATACCGACGACCTGGCTGACCTGATCCAGGAGATGCCATTCGCCATCACCCGCGAAATCATCGCCTCTCTCGACCAGCAGAACCGCCAACGCCTGGAGTCCGTACTCTCCTTCCCGGAGGATACCGCCGGCGGCTTGATGAACCCGGACACCATCACCGTGCGCCCCGAGGTGACACTGGATGTCGTGATGCGCTATCTGCGCCGCCTCAAGGAGCAGATCCCGGAGCACACCGACAACCTCATGGTGGTCAACCGCGACGGCAAATACCTGGGGGTACTGCCACTCACCATATTGGTGACCCACGACCCGGATGATACCGTTGCCGAGGTAATGTCTCTTGACCAGAAGCCAATCCCCGCCAGTTGGGAAGATGGCCAGGTTGCCAACCGTTTCGAACAGCACGACCTGATCTCCGCCCCGGTAGTGGATGACGAAGGCATTCTGATCGGCCGTATCACTGTCGACGACGTGGTCGATGTGATCCGTGAAGAAGGGGAGCATCAATTCATGGGGCAAGCGGGTCTGTCGGAAGACGAAGATATGTTCGCACCGGTGCTGATCTCTACCCAGCGCCGCGCAGTCTGGCTCGGCATCAACCTGATTACCGCCTTTCTCGCCTCCTGGGTGATCGGCATGTTTGAAGAGACCATCGAAAAGGTGGTCGCCCTGGCGGTACTCATGCCCATTGTCGCCAGCATGGGGGGTATCGCCGGCAGTCAAACACTGACTCTCACCATTCGCGGTATCGCACTGGGGCAGCTTTCGGGCAGCAACACTCGCTGGCTGGTATTGAAAGAGCTGGCAGTGGGTGCACTCAACAGCATCATCTGGGCGGCGGTAGTCGCCGTGATAGCGGGCCTCTGGTTCAACAGCAGTGACATAGCGATATTGATCGCCGCAGCGATCACCATCAACCTGATCTTTGCCGCATTAACTGGCGCTATTCTGCCCCTGGCGCTGGATAAAGTAGGGATAGACCCGGCACTGGCGGGCTCAGTACTACTGACTACGGTTACGGATATTGTAGGCTTTCTTGCCTTTCTGGGTTTGGCGACGCTGTATCTGCTGTAATCTCTCAGCCTCAGCTTAACTACCTAAACAACGAGGAGCCGAAGCTCCTCGCCGCCTAAGGCACTTTTATCAGGTCCTTCATAACACCTTCAAGACCTGAGTAGACATTGATATTCCCGATACGCTCAGTCACTTTCTCCAGTACTTCAAGCTCCTTCAAACGCATTAGGGTTGGGCTACCCTCCATCATCTTGGCAGTGTTATGCAGTGAACGGGTCGCTGCAGTCTCTTCCCGCCGCTTGATTAGATTGGCTTCAGCTGACTTCTCAGCTTCTACCACCTGATTCAGAATGGTCTTCATATCACCCGGCAGAATAATGTCGCGTAGCCCAACACTTTTCACTGAGATACCGTACTCCGCAACCTTACTGCGAATACCGTCAATCATCATCTGATTGATGGCATCTTTATTCTTCAGCAGTTCATCAAGTGTCTGCGTACCCACTACCTGGCGCAGTTGAAGCTGAAACTCCCGATAGAGATAGTCATTGAAATCGGCCAGCTTGGACAGTGCCTGCTCAGGGTCTTCCACCCGATAGGTGGCTGACAGATTCAAGCGCAGGCTGACACGATCCTTGGTCAGAATTTCCTGGCCAGTGACCTCTATGTTCTGTAATCTCAAATCGATATGCTTCACCGCTACGCTGCGATTGTAGCGCCAGAAGCCGTAATTGCCCGGCTGGAGCAGGGTCTCAATCTTGCCGTTCACGACCAGAACTCCGAGGTGATTATCCTCAACCTCAGTGTAATAGATAGCCTGGCCGGCAGAGCGCTGCAGCTTTGCATTATGGCTACGTCCCAGTAAACCCAGCAGTTGCTCAGGCACTGAAAAGTTATCTGAGATATCCACTCGCCTAAGATCGATCTTCTCAACACCTTTCCAGTATATTTTGAAGTTGCCCGGCGCAACAATATCGACCAACTGCCCATCGGCATAGAGTAAACCCACTTCATAGTCACTCAACTGTATCGCCTGCAGGTGTTTGTTGGTCTGCTCAAAATAGGCACCGACTAACAACTTACCCAACTTATGGTCAAGTTCACGCTCGGTAATATCAAAACGCTCTGCCTTCACTGTGCTGAGAAAATCAAAATAGCTATACCTTCCTGGCTCAAGGACATCTACAAAACGATTATTCTTAAACAGGAAGGCTCTTTCGTTATCTGCAACATCTACCTTCTTAACGAGCAGCATAACTGCCTCCTATGTTTATTTGGCGAGTCCCTGTAGCACAGCGGCGGAGCGTGACATCAAACAAATAGGCATAATGCTGAGCGGTTATTACTCTCTCATCCATCGATCACCTATGTGATGCAATGAGTGATCAAGAAACTAACATCATCATCCCGCATACCTGCTTGAGCGGGCAAGCTCAGCCACGATGCTACGGTTTTGCATCGCGAAGCGATTCAAAACAGGACTCTGGCTTTCACAAAGAGGGGATTCGAACCCCAGCCCGAAGGCTTTACCACTATGCGTATCAAACGCGCTGCTTTAGTCGGACTTGAACCGACAACCATCTGGTTATTACTCAGATGCTCTACCCCTTGAGCTATAAAGCGGTGTTCAGCAATTTCGTCACATCGGTACACAGTCAGTCATTGACCGCTGTGCCAGGCCGGCATTCAGAACCGGTTCCGCAGACTGTGACAAATCCACTAAACGATTTTGGTCCAAGCCTTGGATAAGGCTCAAACAACATCTCTTCAATCGCGGCCGGACAACCCATTTTGCCCGGCCTTTTCCCTGGCCCATTAACAGACCTTAAGTCAACTCAATCTCCCAGCGATCCTTCGACAACTCCTTGGTGGCGAAGCACCTATCCATAAAGCGCTCAATCACCGCCATGTTGGTCAGCGTATGGCGACTCGGTTTCAGAGTGCGAAACTCACCGCCTTTGCCAATCGCCATCGGTAGCAGCAGTTGATCTGCCAGATGCTCTCCCACCGGCACTTTTGCCACCTGATAACGGCGAGTCGCATCAATTGCACTACGCGCTACTTTCTCTGCGGTTACGCCCAAGCGTCCCATGTATTCAATCAGCTCTGAACAGTGCTGATGATGCAGACGCATCGACACCACATTGCCGCCACCTAAACACTCAACATTTTGAATGTGCAGATCTTCATCAGGCCAGCGGCAGAGTTTGGCAACTTGCCCCAACTCTCTCTGCGCCACATGGCCAGGTATATTGGCAGTGGTGACCACCGCCTCCCGCTTTAAGAGTGGGCCAGCACTCAACAGATCCAGTCGTTGAAAACCGGACACCGGCTTGATAACCGCCTGCCACCGTCCACCGCCCTGTGGATAAAATCCATGTCGTTCGATCTGAGCACCAACCTCTATACCCATCCGTTTCAATGCCGGCAGATAGGCCAACGTAATAAAATCGAAAGTCGGTGCAGAGAGATTATGCGTACCACCTTCAAAGCTCAGGGTCGATTCAGCATCAGCCAGCATCAGGGCCGGCAGCACTGTCTGAAAAACCAGCGTTGTGCTGCCTGCGGTGCCCACAGCAAAATGGTAGTTCCCTGCCTTGATCGCCTTCGGCACGAAGGTGATCGCCGTGGAGCCCAACTCCACACCGCTTACATCTGCACTGCTAATCGCTTGCGCTGCCTGTACACAGGTCAGGTGCTGACGCATCAATCCCGGCTTGGGCCGTTTGGCACGGATGTTCTCTATCCGTAACGCCTTACCGGTCACCATCGACAGTGACAACGCTGTTCGCAAAATCTGACCTCCACCCTCTCCCTGCGAACCATCAATTACAACCATAACTACACTTCCCTCTTATCCCTTTACACACACCACCTGCCGCAAGGTATGGACAATTTCCACCAGATCCTGCTGGGCCGCCATCACCTTATCAATAGGCTTATAAGCGGCCGGCGTCTCATCGATAACATTCTTATCCTTGCGGCACTCAACTCCCGCTGTAGCGGCCAGGTGTTCATCCAGCGTGATCAGCTTCTTCGCCTGAGTACGCGACATCACACGCCCAGCCCCATGGCTACAGCTATGGAAACTCTCATCATTACCCAGACCGCGCACGATGAAGGAGCGCGCACCCATGCTACCGGGAATAATACCCAGCTCACCCTTACGGGCACGCACTGCACCTTTACGGGTCACCAGCACATCCTTACCGTAGTGGTGCTCTCTCGACACATAGTTATGGTGACAATTCACCGCTTCCACATGGGTCGTAAACTCTAGCGGAATTTCACTATGAAGCGCCTTGATTACCCGCGCCATCATCACTTCCCGATTGATACGCGCATACTCTTGCGCCCACCCCACAGCCTCGATGTACTGATCGAAGTGCTTGCTACCTTCCGGCAAGTAGGCCAAGTCTCTATCCGGCAACTGGATCATCCAGCGCTCCATATCCTCCTTGGCCAGCTCAATGAAGTAGGTTCCAATACGATTGCCGACACCGCGTGATCCGCTATGCAACATCACCCAAACACTACCTGCCTCATCCAGACACACCTCAATAAAGTGGTTACCGGTTCCCAATGTTCCCAGGTGGTACACATTATTGGTGTTCTTTAATACCCGATGCTGTTCTGTCAAACGGCCAAAACCATCTGCCAAGGGAGCCCACGCGGACATCACATCATCGGGTAGATCATGCCAAGCACCTTTATCGCGCTTACCGCCACGACCACGGCCGATGGAACGACCGTGAGGCACAGCACGTTCGATAGCAGCACGAATACCACTCAGATTATCGGGCAACTGTTCCGCCGTTAATGAGGTTTTCACCGCCATTATTCCGCAACCGATATCAACACCCACTGCCGCGGGAATCACCGCACCAATGGTGGGTACCACGCTACCGATGGTCGCGCCTTTACCCAGATGCACATCGGGCATCACCGAAACCCATTTATGGATAAAAGGCAGAGTTGCAATATTGTGGAGCTGTTTACGCGCTTCAGCCTCAAAAGGCACACCTTTAGTCCAAGACTTAATGGGCACACCGTTAGGGGTATTCATCACTTCATAATTTGAATCACACATCTCTCTATCTGCCTTACTTCGTTAAAAATATCCGTTTCATAATCACCTTATAGCAGCCGCCGTGCCAACTTTTCATTGATAGAGAAAATAAAAATACAATCAATTGTTTTTAAATGATTTTATTTCTATTAAGCATGAAAACAGAAAATGACTGACTTTTACTAAGTAATACAATAATCTATCTTTTTTGATATTTTTATATCTTTGGAGATAACTTTGAAGACAGTTGCTATCAGCCTGCTGGGCACCATGCTGGATCAACGGGGTCGCGGCAGAAAACGCTGGGAGAAGTGGCGCCCCACCCTCTCCCTCTGTCAGCATGAAGATCTATTGATCGACCGCCTGGAGCTGATCTTCCAACCCAGCTTTCAGCGTTTAGCCGATCTGGTTACCGAAGATATTCAACGTGTCTCACCGGAAACCAGAGTTCAGCACCACCACGTTGAATTTGACGACCCTTGGGATTTTGAACAGGTCTACAGCAGCCTGCTCGACTTCGCCAAGCAGTACAGTTTTGATCGGGAAAAAGAGAACTACCTGATTCACATCACCACCGGCACCCATGTCGCCCAGATCTGTCTGTTCCTGCTCACCGAGGCTCTTTATCTACCGGGGCGTCTGATTCAAACCTCGCCACCCAGCCGGGATAAAACTGCACCGGGTGTCTATCAGATTATCGATCTCGATATCTCCAAGTATGATCAGATTGCTTCACGCTACTCCAAAGAGCACCAGGAGGGAACCGTCTATCTCAAAGGCGGCATAGAGACCAAAAACCGTGAATTCAACCGCGTCATTGCCCAACTGGAGAAGATATCCATCAACTCTGATGACCCCATTCTCCTGACCGGCCCAACAGGCGCAGGCAAGTCGCTACTGGCAAAAAGAATCTACCACCTCAAACAGCAACGAGCCCGAGTAAAAGGGCAGCTCGTCGAAGTAAACTGCGCCACCCTGCGCGGCGAGAATGCCATGTCAGCCCTGTTCGGCCACAAGAAAGGGGCTTTCACGGGTGCTGCGACTCAACGCGCAGGCTTGCTGCTTGAGGCAAACGACGGCGTGCTATTCCTGGATGAAATTGGCGAATTGGGACTGGATGAACAGGCCATGCTACTGCGCGCCATTGAAGACAAGAATTTCATGCCCTTTGGTTCAGACACCCCCGTCAGCAGCAACTTTCAACTTATCGCCGGTACCAATCATGATCTTTTCAAAGATGTGCGAGAGGGCAAGTTCCGTGAAGATCTGCTGGCCCGCATCAACTTATGGACCTATCGCCTACCGGGTTTGAAAGAGCGCATGGAAGACTTTGAAGTGAACCTGGAGTATGAGCTGGAACGCTTTGCCGTAAAAGCAGGTTCACTCGTCAGCTTTAACAAAAGCGCCCGCAACCGTTACCTCAAATTTGCCTACAGCCCGGAAGCGACTTGGAGCGCCAACTTTCGTGACCTAAGCGCCAGCATAACACGCATGGCGACACTGGCACCCGGCGGGCGCATTACTGAAGCAGTGGTAAAGGAAGAGATTGAGCGCCTTAATCACGACTGGAGAAGCAGCCGGCACGACTGGAACCCTAAAGCAATCACCGCTCAATACTTGGATAGTGATCTGCATCCAAAACTGGACCTGTTCGACCATATACAACTTGCAGGGGTCGCCCAGATCTGCAAACAGAGCAGCTCAATGGCAGAAGCTGGGCGTTTGCTGTTTGATCAAAGCAGAACAGCGAAGAAGTCTCAGAATGATAGTCATCGCCTAAGGCAGCTACTCACAAAGTACGATCTTAAATTTTCAGACTTTGAGTAATGGCTGCTTAAAAACCACGATCAGAGAAAGTGAGGGTTACAGCAAAGATCACATGAATTGTGTTTCCCCCTCCCTGCTAAGTAGGAGGGGGACTTTTCTAAACGCAGCTATTGCCATAGTTTAAAACCGAAACGGTTTTAGGCTGACGCCATTAGAATCAACTACCGCCTCTTAAGGGTGCAGAAAAATATTTCTGCTTAATCGTCGCCGGGCAAACACCCGTAACACTGAAAAGCGTAAACAGCACTGGGGTTACATAGAGAAACCAATGGACATCTGACCAACCCGACAACAAAATCCCGAT
>JAKSCN010000333.1 GCA_022360595.1 Chromatiales bacterium | reverse complement strand
TAAGCGCCTTGAGAGAGATGATGTATCAGTGGATTGATCGACAAGAGGGTATCGATTGGCAGGCGCTATCTCATCTCTATAGGGTTGCGCCATTGGGTGAGAAGTCGCCAGAGAATTTGAAACTAGCCTTCTCTAACAGCATGTTCAAATGCTTTGTCTTTGATGGCGATAAGCTGATTGCGGCGGGTCGGGCAGTGGCCGATGGCATCGACTGCTCCTACATCTGCGATGTAGCGGTGTTGCCTGAGTATCAGGGGCAGGGGATCGGTAAGCGCATTGTCGAGAAGATGATGGCATTATCCAAAGGCCATAAAAAGATCATTCTCTATTCATATCCGGGTAGAGAAGGTTTCTATAAAAAGTTTGGTTTTAAGCGCATGACCACGGCGATGGCACTGTTTGAAAACCAGATCCAAGCCAGCGAGTGGGGCTTGGTCAGTGATGAGTAAATAGCCTGTAAGGAGAATGGCGGCATGTTTTTCACACTTCTTTTTGTCACTTTCCTGTTATCGGTAGCGGTCTCTTTTGCAGTGGTCAAAACCTTCGATAAACCGGTTGCCGCTATTTTTGCGCGGATCATACAAGATACCATTGCTAGCGTCTGGCAGAAGTACATCACCTTTGCGGCCTATGTAGTGGGCATCTCCGGCGGCGTCAGAATTTATCAACTGGAGCGTTACATCAGTGCACCGGATAAGGATCGCGAGGTGTTGGCCCTTAATATGGAGCGCTGGACGCTGGAGGTCTACCGGACCATTATTGAGACCCTACAGAGCCTGGCCTGGATGTATCTGGTGGTCTTTATTTTTGCCTTGATCGCCTACGTGATTGTACGCGGTTTTGAATTGCGCCACGCTCACCAACGTGGGGACAGCAGAAGTGAAAAGAGTGAAGGGGATGATTAATGGGTGTTAGGGCTTCGATTATTTCCACTTCCAGGGTTGGATGAACAGAATCACCCCGGTGATAAGTACGACCAATATAATGAGCTCTATCATCTGTTAACCTAATAAATTCCGCAAAAGATCAACGGCCAATCGGCTACTATTTCGCCGTATAATTCCCGTCAGTATACCTTTTTTGGAGAAGTACTATGGATTTAACCAGCATCGATCTGCCCGGTTCAGAGATTGACGCCATTCGGGTCGAAGGCGATAAGGTAACAGTCTGTTTTGCCAAGGCCTATATCATTAAGACCATGACCGGATCGAAGGAGCGTACCCGCTGGTGGCAAAAAGGGGATCTGGTCTTTGAAGGTGCTGAAGTGGAAGGTGAGTTGCCGACAACCCCAGCGGTCTGTGCCGGTGGTGATGTGGGTGAGAATATCTACACCTATCGGGATATGGTGCCGGTGCCGCTGGAGAGTCGTGGCAGTGCCCACTGTGCACTGAAATTTGAGGGTACGGATATGGTGCTGAATGTGCGGGCAGAGGCGGTGTCCCTACAGATGGAAGATCGCCCTCACTATATCAAGCATATCCGCGACTAGAGCCTGTTAACAGGCCCTAATTCACCCGGAAGCCAGTTTATGCGCCCAGCGGGTGGTTTCTGGTAGACGGTATCGAGTGGTGCAGGCCAAAGTGTAGTGAATAGCACTCTCGAGAGAGACCCTATGGCCACCCGAGATATAGAGCGGTTTCACCTTCTCACGGGTGCGTAGCACCGCGCCAATCGTCTCCTCTTTATCGATCAAAGGTGTCCATTCACCCTTTCGCTCAGGGATGTCACCGTGTTTACCCAGCAGGCGGGTTTTACCGACGCCAATGGCTGGAATATCGATCAATAGCCCCAGATGACAGGCGATTCCCAGGCGGCGCGGATGAGCCAGTCCCTGACCATCACAGAGCAACAAATCAGGCAGTTGCTGCAACTGCTCCAGCGCCATCAGTACCGTGGGTATCTCCCGAAAAGAGAGTAGCCCCGGCACATAAGGGAAGCGGGTGGGGGAGCGGGCGATACTCTGCTCGACCAACTCCAGGTCGGGATAGCGCAACACGGCAATGGCGGCGCGGGTAATGGCGCCTTTCTCCTCAAATCCAACATCGACTCCGGCCACCAGGTGTACCGGGTTGAGTCGATCACGGTGTTCCACCTGATCAGCGAGCTGCTTTTGGATCTCGATGGCCTGTTTCGGTGTGACATCCCAGGCGTGTTGATGATGGAGTTGCATGACGTGTTCCTGAACATCTTGGTAGCGTCAGGATACCAGAGTCTAAAAGGTGAGCAGAGACTCGGCGTGCGCCAACAGCTCTTTGGACTCTTCCAGAATCTGCAGGCTCATGGCCGGAGTTAGTTCGCCAAGGGAGAGCTTGGTATGTGCGGGAACTTCATCGATACCTGGCAGGTTACGGGCCATTTTAGTGCCAATGTAACCGTGAAGCTGCGCGATGACCACAAGATCGCAGTAGTCGGGATCAGGACTGTTATTACGCATCCAATCCTCAGCTTCAAGGGCGGTAATAATAAACTCGGTAGGAAATGACCACTTTTGCAGGATCAGGCTACCGATTTGGGCGCGCAGACGCCAGGTGGCATTGACGACAGCCTGTTGATCATTGGCTGCTTCTGGAAACTTTTGGGCGTAGTTGAGCACCGCCACTACACCGATATCGTGCAGCAGCCCGATCAATAGCGCTTGCTCGGGGAAAAAGCGGCTATCGTGCTTGGCCAACACATAACAGATAGCGGCAACCTTGACGCTGTGTTGCCAGAGCTCCTTCATCAATTTGGTCAGCATGGGGGAGCTGCACTTAAATAGCTCGCCCACGGCGTAGGCCATCACCAGATTATGGGTAACATCGGTGCCCAGGCGCACCACGGCAGCAGCGCAGGTCTCCACGGGAGAGCGTCCTGCGTACATGGCGCTGTTGGCCGCCTTTATCATTTTGGCGGTAATCACCGGGTCGGTCTGAATAATGCTGGCAATCTGGCTGGCATCGGTGATCTCATCCCGTAGCGCTTTACCGATGCGTACAGCGGTATCCGGCAGACTAGGCAGTATGAGCTGATCGTTATCGAGATCGGTATGAAACTGTTCAACCAGATTGCGTTCAAAGGCGGTCTCTTCATGCTCTTCATCACCGCTGACACTGTAACCGTGTTCAGGCGCATTGCTGCTGGTGTCGACATTGGTTCTGCCGTTTGGTGCGATCAGCAGACAGCGCACCGGTGTGGTGGAGACCACGTTATATTTGCGCGGTAGCAGTTGTGAAATGGGTAGCAGGGCCGAGGGGTGATCGCTGGAGATAATGTTGATTTTGCCGTCCGCAGCGGTCAGGCGCAGTGTGCCCTCAATCAGATAGAGAGTAAAAGGTTCGGTGCTACCCAGCTTTACCAAAAGTTGCCCGGCAGGAACCTCGCGGATCTCTGCCTGATGTGCTATCTGCTCAAGCTGCTCCCTTGATAACGCCTTGAGTAGCGTGAATTTTTCCAATACTCCAATGTCCGGGCGCAAGGCGGTTTGCTCCAATTACTTTTTATTCTTCAGTAACCGGTTATCGGGAATTTTGGGAAAATCTTTACTACGAAACAGAGATAGAAGAAGTAAGCGACTATTATATCGCCTGCTGCCAGGGAAAAAAGAGTGCAGTTGATAGCGCTATTTTAGCGGCTGTTGGAGTCGTATTCGCGCAATATCTCGACAATTTCCACTTTATAGGATTTGTACCATTTATTTCGTCCAAGCGCTTGCGCAGCCAGGTGTTCGCTATTCTGTTTCCAGGCCTGAATCTGCTCCAGGCTCGGCCAGTAGGAGATGGCAATCTCCTGATCACCTTCGGAACAACTGGTGAATTGGGTACAGCCATACTCCTCTAGAGCGAGCTGGCGCATCCGTGCCGCCAGCCGGGAGTATTCATCATCAAGCTCACCAATCTTAGCGGTGAAAATTACTGCATACATGCTTAGAGCCGTCGATCAGCAGCCACACTTGTTCTGTTGGGGCTTTGGTGTGTTCAGTGTCAGAGAGCCTGTCAGCTCAGCCACTGAGGGAATCTCATGGCGTTCCAGATAGTCGGTGATACCGGCGTTGATTTTCTGACAGACCAGCGGATCGTAGAACAGGGCTGTGCCAATACCCACAGCCGAAGCGCCTGCGATAATGAACTCCAAGGCATCCTCCGCGGTGGTGATGCCACCCTGACCAATGATCGGGATATTGTGGTCGCGACAGACCTGGTAGACCTGGTGGACTTTGAGCAGCGCCACCGGTTTGATCGCAGGGCCGGAGAGACCGCCCTGGTTGTTGCCGATGATCGGCTCGCGGTTTTCGATGTTGATGGCCATGCCCATTAGGGTATTGATGACGGCAAAGGCGTCACTACCTGCTT
Organism: Chromatiales bacterium; assembly: GCA_022360595.1. Taxonomy (GTDB): domain Bacteria; phylum Pseudomonadota; class Gammaproteobacteria; order Chromatiales; family Chromatiaceae; genus BM503. The sequence goes on along the minus strand of JAKSCN010000333.1, from coordinate 172 downwards.
CAATGCAGCGGCGGGCGTTGCCGGCTATATCGGTCTGATTGGGCGACAGCTTGGTGATCAGGGGTTTGTTGGTTGCCTTGCGGCAGGTCTCAACCACTCGGGCGGACATATCGGGATCATTACCGAAGGCGACTCCGCCCTCTTTCACGTTGGGGCAGGAGATGTTGATCTC
>JAKSCN010000440.1 GCA_022360595.1 Chromatiales bacterium | reverse complement strand
GGCCTTGTCCATCAGCAGGGTCTGCAGGGCTCCGATCTTCTCATCCAGGTCGTCGATGCGGTTGAAGGAGGGGGCGCTGGTCGGCGGTTCGAGCCAGAAATCCCAGTCGTTACGCAGCCGTTGAATGGCCTCTTCGTCCTGGTGGGTGGCGACCAGTGCGTCATCTTCACAGATCTCGACACACTCCATGCAGCCTTTACAGGTGTAGGGATTGACGGTGATGGAGAAGAGACCACCAGAGTTCTTCTGCTTCTTCTCCTTGTTGCTATAGTAAGGCTTGGTAACGGCAAACTTGAACTCGCCAATGGACTCAACGAAGAGGCCGAATTCACGCTCCAGGTTCTCCTTCGCGTTGCCTTCCAGTTCAGACTCGTTCAGTACTTCCAGAATGGCCTGATCCATCAAGCGGCGTACATCCGCTGCATCACCCGCTTCTTCCAATAGCGCACGGAGACGCTTCTCGACATTACGGCTCTCGCGGCGTAGATAGAGCGTCGGAGTACCTCTCTTCTCGATCCGTTCGATAGTGGTGTTGAAGACCTCACCAACAGTGTTTACCAGCCCTGGAATCGCCGAGTCCGGACATACGGTGTAACAGTTACCACACGCAGTACAATTCTCTGCAACCCAATCCGGATATTCGAAACGGATATTGGTCATGTCACGGTAGACACCCGTGGCTGCAGGGAAAACACTCATACTCATGTAGGGGTCGACCAGATTCTCTTCGCCCTTACCCGTGAGGTAGAAGCTACCGGTGCGTTCCCAGAAGGCGTGGATATCGGAGACACCACCGTCACCCTCAGGCATCTTCTTCAGCATCACCGGCAGACCCACTTCCTTGCGGGTGGCCATGGCGGCATTGGCACCCAGAGTCTTCTCAGTGATCTCGTGGATCTCATCGAAACCACGGCGTACAACCCGCAGGTTATCGGCAACAACCGCAGCGCCCTTGGCGCCAAACTTATCCTCCAGTTGGGTTTCGATCGCATCGAACAGGCCCTGCTCGTCCAGGTTGGCGCGCTGCATCAATGGAGAAGCAGCGAAGAAAGCACCCTGGAAAGCGTTACCCTGCATACGGAACTGCAACTCAGGATTGGAAGCCTCTTCCTTCGCGATCTTGAAGCCATCGACGTAGAAGACGTGAATATCGTTATCGATGATGAACTTCTGAGCTGCGTAAGGAATGGTTGCCCAAACCTCTTCCTGACTGTTCAGGTTGGACTGGATGATGAAGGAACCACCCTTTTTCAAACCATACAACGGATTGGAGTGACCAAACACGTTTGGATCAGGTGAAAGCACCACGTCTACGTAGTGGTATTCGCAGTTAACACGGATACGATCAGGGGCTGCAGAGAGGTAGTAAGTGGTAGGCTGCCCTTTCTTTTCGGAACCGTATTTTGGATTGGCTTTGATTTCGTAACCCAGCAGATCGTACAAGGTCATCACCAGGTTCTTACCCGTGGTGATTGCACCCCAACCACCAACGGAGTGCATACGCACGGTAATGCTGCCTTCAGGTAGCAGGTTCGGGTTTTCGCTGCCACGTACCGCCAGATCCTTGATCTGCGGGTAATCCTCCAGCATCTTCTGCATGTGGATCTCTTGCTTGGGGTTGTCCGCTTCGTCACGAACAAAATCCACAGAGAGGTAGAAAAACTTCTTCTTTTCGCCATCAGGCAGCATGTTCTCAACTGCACCCACCAGGGCTTCGGGCTGCAGATCGCGGCTACCCAGGCCGTAGCAACCGGAATAGAGGATAGGCGCATCGCCCTTGGCACTGTAGGTCTCGTAGTTTTCATAGGCCTTCTCGGCGGCCGCACCGTTTTCCAGACACTTGGCGATGGCAGCACGGGTCTCACGCATCAGGGGTAGGTCTTCCGCCAGAGGCTGGTCGGTACGCTCCAAGATGGTGACGGCCTTGCGACCCTTCAGCACTTTACCCAGCAGATCACCTGGGAAGGGGCGGAACATGGTGACATCAACCACACCAACCTTGATGTTGCGGGTCTCACGCAGGTAATCGGCCACTGCTTGGGCCTGGACGATCATCGAGCCCATACCAACGATAAGATACTCGGCGTCCTCGGTACGGTACTCGCCGACACGCTTGTATTCGCGACCGGTCAGCTCGGCATACTCGGCGGCACACTTCTCGAAGATTTCGACAATATGACCGAAGAAGTAAGGACGCTGGCCGGCAACCGCCTGCATGTAGGCGTCCTGGTTCTGTACAGAGCCGGAAACCGTGGGGTTGTCCACATCCCATAGCTCGGGCACGCGACGACGCTTGTCGCCATAGACCATTCGCTGGGCAGGTGTTGGGCAATCGATAATGTCATCGGGTTTGCCGCAGAACTCTTCAATCAGATCACGCTCAGGTACCTGCAAGGGCTCGATCACGTGGGTAGTGAGGAAACCATCCTGAGCCACTGCTGCTGGGGTCAGACTCAGCTCAGCGGTTTTGCGACTAATCAAGTTGAGATCCGCAGCACCCTGGGCGTCGTTTGCCAAAACCTGAAAAAAACCGGTGTC
>JAKSCN010000186.1 GCA_022360595.1 Chromatiales bacterium | reverse complement strand
GTCGCGCGCCTCTTCGGGCGAATCTACCCCCGTGGTCTGAAAACGGCTGCCAAAAGGCTCCAGGATGTTGGCGACACTGATCACCTCTTCCACCGGAATTTTGCGTACCACCTTCTCGCCATCGACGATTTTGGTCTCTGTACGTGTTTCAATGAACACAACCGCCATCGGCTTGCCGACATTCTCAGTGGTCACATCACGCATACGGCGCGCGCCCTGTCCGTCCAGACTAACAAATACTGCAGGCTGGCTTGAGCGCTGATCAAAACCGGAAGAGGCATCGGTGATCTGGTTGCCAGTTACAATCACGCGTTTCTTCAACAGGATCGGCTGGCCCTCGCGGGTTTCATAGAGTTTTGAACCAATCGGCACTTTACCCGCCAGCGCATCCTCCACATTGCCCTGCTCATCTACCAAGCGATACTCCAAAGTCGCAGTCGCGCTGAGGATGTTTTTCAGACGTGCGGGATCTGCAGCACCAGGTAGCTGCACAACGATGCGTCGTTCACCTTGTTGCTGAATGATAGGTTCTGATACACCTAAAACATTCACACGATTACGCAGCGTGGTGATGTTCTGATCAAGCGCAAATTTCTTAACCGCCAGTTGCTCATTACGGCCCATCTTGGCCACAACCTGAAACTCGCCATTATCGTCGGAAGACTCAATCAGCAGGTCACGGAACTCATTGCCCAGCACCTCTACTGCGTTATCCCGGTCGGCCACGCGCTTGAAGCTGGCAACCACGGCATCACCATTCTGGCTAACACGGCTGTAGCGCAGGCGCTCACTGCGCAGTTTGGCACGGATATCACCGGTGTAGCGCTCCATTGACTGCTCCACAGCAGCATCCATATCCACATCGATCAGAACATGGATACCACCCCGAAGATCAAGCCCCAGATACATCGGCAGCGCGCCCATTCCCCGCAGCCAACCGGGCACGTCGGTTGAGAGCGTCAACGCCTGGGTGTAATTGCCACCCAGGGTCAACTCCAATATCTCTTTGGCTCGTAGCTGGGTCTCTGAATCGGCAAACCGCAACAGCATTTTGCTGCCTATCAGTTCGGACGACTCAACAGCCAGATTCTTGGCTTGTAAGGCATCCAGCGCTTGAGTCAACGTGGCTTCGGTAACCTGGGTTCCCCGGTTACCGGTAATCTCCATCGAGGGATTTTGGTCGAAAACGTTGGGCAACGCATAGATGATCCCAAGCAACACAACCAGTAGGACCAGCAGGTTTTTCCATAATGGATATCGATTAATCATGTGTGCATCTGCAGATTCGGAGGGTCAATAAAACACCGCTGCCACTCACTGACGGCGGTCTGCCCGGACCGTTTGCCCGAGTTCCCGGACAACGGCTCTTATCTCTGAAATTAAAGTTCTTTGAGAGTTCCCTTGGGCATGACGCTGGCTACTGACGCGCGACGAAACTTCACTTCAACGCCTTCAGCGATTTCCAACACCACAAAGTTCTCACCAAGCTCGATGATCTTACCCATCATGCCGCCTTCGGTTTGCACCTCGTCGCCTTTGGAAAGAGCTTCAACCATCTTTTTATGCTCTTTCTGGCGTTTCATCTGAGGACGAATCATCAGGAAGTAGAGCATAATGATCAGACCAATAGGTAAGATCAGTCCTTCCAGACCACCACCGGCTGGTGCACCTGCGCTCTGGGCCATTGCATCAGAAATAAAGAAACTCATGGTTTTTTCACCTGGACTTCAACGTCTGTAATGGGTTCGGATGGCGGTCGCACCACCACCCACGGATTCAAGCCGCGCATTATGCCACAGAACCGTGAAATATAAGAATTTATCCGTGGATTATGCCCACCGGCTCTCGTTCAACCTGCCCGCAGGGCGTAAAATTCTCGCACAAATGCATCCAGTCGATCATTCTCCAGCGCCTCACGGATATTCCGCATCAAGGTCTGATAGTAATGGAGATTGTGGATGGTATTGAGGCGTGAGCCAAGAATCTCATTGCAGCGAGCCAGATGGCGTAGGTAGCTACGGCTGTAGTTTCGGCAGGTGTAACAGTCGCACATCGGGTCGAGTGGCCCGGTATCCCTGGCATGCACGGCATTCTTAATCCGCACAATCCCCTGGTGCGTAAACAGATGGCCATTGCGGGCGTTGCGGGTCGGCATGACACAATCGAACATATCGATACCCCTTTGTACCGCTTCAACAATATCCTCCGGCGTACCGACACCCATTAGATAGTGCGGACGGTCGCTCGGCAACCTGGTGGAGAGAAAATCGAGCACTCGCCAGCGATCTTCCGGCGGCTCACCGACTGACAGCCCACCCACGGCGTAACCATCGAAGCCTATATTGACCAGCCCCTCCAACGAGCGTTCACGCAGATCCTCATAGACACCCCCCTGAACAATCCCAAACAGGGCTGATGGATTATCATCATGGGCCTGCTTACTGCGCTCAGCCCACCTTAAGGATAACTCCATCGAAGCTTCTGCCTCTTTGTGGGTGGCGGGATAGGGGGTGCACTCATCAAAAATCATCACGATATCTGAGCCCAGCTTACGCTGGACTGCCATCGACTCTTCCGGTCCCATGAAGATTTTGCTGCCATCCACCGGCGAGCGAAAGTGCACACCCTCTTCGGTAATTTTGCGCATCTCCCCTAGACTAAAGACCTGAAAACCACCCGAGTCAGTCAGGATAGGCCGCTCCCAATGCATGAAGTCATGCAGATCACCGTGCTGCTCGATCACATCAGTACCAGGACGTAGCATGAGGTGGAAGGTGTTGCCCAGAATAATCTGCGCACCCAACCCCTCCAGCTCTTCTGCTGTCATCGCTTTGACCGTGCCATAGGTACCGACCGGCATAAAAGCGGGTGTCTCGATCGTACCGCGTTCAAAGGTCAATCTTCCCCGTCGAGCACTCTGATTTGTATTAATAACTTCAAATTTCATGACTTATATCAGTTTTTACCCCCAATCACGGCCTTGACCGCTAAATCGGGAACATTAGAAAATGGCCATGTACTGAATGCTAATTCAGCACACACTCCTCCATCCTCCTTTGGTGGATTTTAATGCGCGGTTCCTGCCGCGCATTTTTTTATGTTTCATTCTCTGTCCGCTGGGTTAAAAACATCGCATCACCGTAACTGAAGAAACGGTAACGCTCCGCAATAGCATGGCGGTAAGCGGCCATAATGTGGTCATAACCGGAGAAAGCCGACACCAGCATCAGCAGCGTCGATTCCGGCAGATGAAAATTGGTGATCAGCGCATCCACCGATTTATAGCGGTAACCGGGCCGGATAAACAGCCGGGTATCACCAAAAAAGGGCTGAATCTCTCCCGATTGAGAAGCCGATTCCAGACTCCGTACCGATGTCGTACCCACCGCAACAACCCGCCTACCCGCGCTACGCGTCTTCTGAATCAACGAACAGGTCTCTTCGCTCACCTCGACATACTCACTATGCATGATGTGCTCATCGAGATTATCCACCCGCACCGGCTGGAAGGTGCCTGCGCCAACATGCAGGGTAACGGTCGCGCGCTTGATGCCCATCTGATCCAGTTTCTCCAGCATCGCTTTGTCAAAATGGAGACCGGCGGTGGGAGCCGCTACAGCACCAGGGCGTTCGGCGTACACCGTCTGATAGCGTGACTCATCCAATTCGCTATCGTCACGATCTATATAAGGCGGTAACGGCATGTGGCCATACTGCTCCATCAACTTGAGCAGCCCTTGGCCGAGGGAACGAATTTTAAACAGACTATCCTGCCGGCCGGTAATCTCAATCTCAGCCCCGTTACCGACAATCACTTTGCTGTCCGGTTTCGGTGACTTGCTGGCGCGGATATGTGCAAGTCCATTGTGGGTATCAACCAGTCGCTCGATCAATAGCTCGACCCGCCCGCCACTCTGCTTATGGCCATGGAGCCGTGCCGCCATCACTTGGGTATCGTTGAACACCAGCAGATCACCCGGCATCAGCAGCTCAGGCAGATTACTGAAGTGTCTGTCCCGGGTCACACCGCTATTGCCGTCCAGGCACAATAGTCGGCTGTCACCCCGTTTTTCAGGTGGATACTGAGCAATCAGCTCTTCCGGCAGATGGTAGAAAAAGTCTTCGCGTCGCATGGGGCGTGGATATTACCACAGGTTTTATTTGCGCTCGCCGCTGAAATGGATATACTAGCGTCCTTGCGTCGCCGGGGTGGCGAAATTGGTAGACGCAGGGGATTCAAAATCCCCCGGTGGTGACACTGTGCCGGTTCGAGTCCGGCCCCCGGTACCAGTTCCCAGAAAGCCCGTAAGTGGAAACACTTACGGGCTTTTTCATATCGATATACCGTTTATGCGCTGCTGCTCTCCTCCACAGACTCGGACGGCACCTCAGGCGTTTTGGGCAACAGGATATTGAGCAGAATAGCGGCAATGGCTGACAGGCCAATGCCCTTCAGTGTGAATTCCCCCACACCCAGACTCATACCGCCAATGCCGAATACCAATACCAAGGCGATGATCACCAAATTTCTGGGCTGAGACAGGTCATCCCCCGAACGCACCAAAGTGTTCATGCCGATGGCGGCAATAGCACCAAACATGAGAGTCATGATACCGCCCATCACCGGTGTTGGAATCGACTGCAGCACGGCACCCACCTTACCGGAGAACGAGAGCAGAATGGCAAAAGCCGCCGCCCAGGTCATGATGGCAGGATTGAAAGCGCGGGTCAGCGCTACCGCACCGGTCACCTCTGAGTATGTTGTATTAGGTGGTCCACCCAGCAGAGCAGCCGTGGAGGTTGCCAATCCATCCCCCATCAAAGTGCGGTTCAGCCCCGGCTCTCTAATGTAGTCTTTTTTTGCCACTGCACTGATCGCCACCATATCCCCTACATGCTCAATAGCAGGCGCTATCGCCACAGGCACGATAAACAGAATCGCCTGCCAGCTAAATTCGGGCATTGTGAAATTTGGCATGGCAAACCAACTTGCCGCCGCTATCGGTTCGAAGTTGACGATACCGAACACCAAAGAAAGCACATAGCCAACAACAATTCCGACCAAAATTGGAATCAGCCTGAACAGCCCCTTACCCATAACAGCGGTAATCACAACCACCGCCAACGTAATCATCGAGATGGTCAAGGCGATATCAGCATCAACCAGGTCAGCCGCGCCATCACCGGTCTTACCCAACGCCAGGTTGACACCCACAGGCGCCAGACTGAGACCGATCACCATGATGACCGGTCCAACCACGATCGGTGGCAGATACTTTTCAATAATTCCAGTTCCCCGCCAGGAGACGAGCAGACTTAACAGTATGTAAACCAAACCCGCGGCCAACAAACCAGAGAGTGTACTGGCAATACCCCAGGTCTCAACACCATAGATAATAGGCGCAATAAAGGCGAACGAGGATGCGAGAAAAACCGGCACCTGCCGTTTGGTCACTATCTGAAAGACCAGCGTACCCACACCCGCCGTAAACAGTGCCACGTTAGGGTCCAGTCCGGTCAATATAGGAACCAATACCAAGGCCCCAAATGCCACAAACAACATCTGAGCGCCCAACAGGGCTGTGCGCCCGCTCAGAGCGACGTTTTGATCGTCTTGCATTAACTGCACCTCCGGTTATTTCGTACCAAACAGTTTGTCGCCCGCATCACCTAGTCCGGGCATAATGTATCCCTGCTCATTCAGGCACTCATCCTTCGATGCCACAAAGATATCAACGTCCGGGTGGGCCGCTTGAGCCGCCTCAATGCCTTCAGGTGCAGCCACCAGAAACAGCCCCATGATGTGAGTGCAGCCCGCCTTCTTGGCCATATCGACAGCGGCAACAAATGAACCGCCGGTCGCAAGCATCGGATCGACAATCAATGCAATACGCTGATCAATATCAGCCACAAGTTTTTCAAAATAGGGTACCGGCTCCAGTGTCTCCTCGTTTCGATAGAGCCCAACCACACTGACACGGGCACTGGGCACCAGACTGATCACTCCGTCGAGCATTCCCAAACCGGCACGCAGTATCGGAATGATGGTAATTTTCTTTCCCTTTACCCGCTTCACGGTAACCGGCCCAGCCCAGCCGTTTATCGTGTGGTCTTCAATGGGGAGGTTTTTGGTCGCCTCGTAGGTGAGCAGCATACTCACTTCACTGGCCAGCTCCCGGAAACTTTTGGTGCTGATGCCACCTTTACGCATCAGACCAATTTTGTGTTGGATCAATGGGTGATCGACGACATGAAGTGCCATGTTTTTTCTCGCTATCTGCAGATCTATTCTGAATGCTGACTTGCCCAATCAGGTCGAGCAGGTAAACCGCCCCAGCATAGAGCCTCTATGGGCAAAAATCCATTTAAACTTATAGATCACCTGATCCAGACCAACAAGATATTGCCCCCCCTCCTCCTAAGCGTCATTTAAGCGGATAACAGATCCCATGCGGCGCCATAATTCACATGCCGAACCAGAACCAAACGGGCACAGCATATTGGCCATTTTGGATCGGCAAAAATCAGCTAAAGATTGAGGTGAAAAAACCGTCAAATCGCTCTTCATTTTTCCTTTAACTGGTTTATGCTTGAGACAGTGCTCCCCCCATGAAAGCACTTGTCCACTCCCCACTGAACATAGGAATGACGGCATGTCAGACAGCGACTCTGATTTTCACAATATTCATCTCAATCTCAATGTACGCGGACTATCTCAATCGGCCACGCTGGCCATCAATGAACGGAGTCGTGAACTGCACAAAGAGGGCAAAGAGGTATTTCGTCTCGGCCTTGGCCAATCCCCCTTCCCGGTGGCCGCGCCAGTAGTCGAAGAGCTGAAGACCAACGCTCATCAGAAAGACTACTTGCCGGTAAAAGGTTTGGCTCAACTGCGCGAGGCGGTGGCCAGCTACCATCGCCGCCAGGAAGGCATCGAATATACCCGCGACGATGTGTTGATCGGCCCCGGTTCGAAGGAACTGATGTTCCTGGTACAACTGGTCTATTACGGTGATCTGGTGATCCCCACGCCAAGCTGGGTCTCCTATGCGCCGCAAGCGACTATCATCGGGCGTCACATCCGCTGGGTGCCCACCGACTATCAGAAAGGCTGGCGTATCTCACCGGCGGAGCTGGACGCCCTTTGCCGCAAAGATCCTTCCAGGCCACGACTGGTGATTCTCAACTATCCAAACAATCCGAGTGGCACCACCTATCCACCCGAGGAATTGAAAGAACTGGCTGAGGTGGCGCGCCGCTATAAACTGATTCTGCTCTCGGATGAGATATACGGCGAGGTACACTTCGAAGGTCAGCATGAATCGATTGCCCGCTACTACCCGGAAGGGACTATCATCAGCTCCGGCCTGAGCAAGTGGTGCGGCGCCGGTGGCTGGCGCCTGGGCACCTTCACCTTTCCGAAGAGCCTGCGTTGGCTGCTGGATGCCGTCTCCGTAGTCGCCAGTGAGACCTATACCTCCACCAGTGCCCCGATTCAGCACGCCGCCATCCGCGCCTATGAGGGTGGCATTGAGATCGAACGCTACCTCTGGAACAGTCGTAAGATACTCAAGAAGCTGGGCACAGAACTGGCCACTCGCCTGCAAAGCATCGGCACCGACATCTGTATGCCCGACGGCGGCTTTTATCTGTTTCCATCATTCGATAAGTTCAAGCCCGAACTCCAGGCGCGAGGCATTCGGACCAATATCGATCTCTGTGAGCAACTGCTGCAAGACACCGGTGTCGCCATTCTACCCGGCAGTGAGTTTGGCCGCCCGGCGGACGAGATGACCTGCCGTCTTGCCTTCGTCGATTTCGACGGCGCGCGAGCACTGGTCAGCGCTGAAACCCAACCCCTTGAACAGCCCCTGCCCGATGACTTTCTCGACACCCACTGCAGCAAGATGGTGACTGCTATCGACAAGCTCTGTGACTGGGTTCGGAATGGAGACTAACGCGGACTTGTATCTTTCGTGGAAAGCGTTAGTCTATAGGTATAAAGCCGACAGGGACATTGCAGTTGATCAGCACCCCACCCACCCTGGGTTTTGGGGAGAAGAGGCGCTGCAATGCCCTGAATTAACAATAAACACCTTGGGCAGAAGTGGTACCCATGTTGCTGATCACGAAATGGCCTCACACAGCACCACAATTTTCGCGGCAGCCAGGAAACGGCATCTATGCACGCCATAGCAGTCCATATGATTAAGATGATATTAAGACGCAGAAACACACCAATTCTGGCGTCGGGTATAACTATTACCGCTTTTCCACCTTTTCAAGGATCAAGCGCATACACGGATTGACACGCTTCACTGAAGTCATTAATCCAAATTGAATTCAGGCCATTCAGGTCTGCAAATTGTTATCGACACAACCGGAGGATAGAAATGTTGATAAAACGTACACTAACAACCGCACTCGTTGCTTTCGGTCTGGCCATGGGCGCTACCGCAACGCAGGCCGCAAACTCTTTTATCACTATCGGTACAGGTGGTGTAACAGGGGTTTACTATCCTACTGGTGGCGCCATCTGCCGTTTAGTCAATAAAGGACGTAAAGAGCACGGTATCCGTTGCTCGGTTGAATCAACTGGAGGATCTGTCTACAACTTGAATACCATCCGCGCCGGCGAGCTGGATATGGGTGTCGCTCAGTCTGACTGGCAGTTCCACGCGTACAACGGCACCAGCAAGTTCAAAAGCGCCGGCGCCAATAAAGAGCTGCGCGCAGTCTTCTCTGTTCACCCCGAGCCATTCACCGTTGTTGCCCGCGCCGATTCAGGCATCAAGACCTTCGCGGACCTGAAAGGCAAACGCGTTAACATCGGTAACCCCGGTTCCGGCCAACGCGGCACCATGGAAGTTCTGATGGATACGCTGGGTTGGAAAAAGTCTGACTTCGCACTGGCATCCGAGCTGAAAGCCGCCGAGCAGTCCAAGGCACTTTGCGACAACAAGATTGACGCCATGGTCTACACCGTCGGTCACCCTTCCGGCTCCATCAAAGAGGCCACCACCACTTGTGACACCATCCTGGTTCCGGTCACCGGCGCCGCGGTTGAAAAGCTGATCAAAGAGAACGACTACTACCGTACCGCAGTTATCCCAGGTGGTATGTACCGGGGCAATCCTAACGATGTCACCACATTTGGTGTAGGCGCAACCTTTGTATCTTCAACCAAAACCCCTGCTGACACCGTTTATCAGGTTGTTAAAGCGGTCTTTGAAAACTTCGATGATTTCCGCAAGCTGCATCCCGCTTTCGCCAACCTGAAGAAAGATGAGATGGTCAAAGACGGCCTCTCTGCTCCAATTCATGACGGCGCAGCCCGTTACTATAAAGAAGCCGGTCTTTAAGACCTGACAGTCAAAAAGGGCGGCTAGGTATAGTCGCCCTTTTTGTTTACCCGCGTGATTGCGCCCCCTGCCTTATCAGCATTGGGCAGACAGTACGCAGTTTCAGTTGATCCAGTATAGGGGTTTGCCATGAACACCGATACCCGGAAAGAAGAGAATGTAACCGACCAAGAATTGGCGGAAATGGTCGCGCAAACGGATACCGGCGCCAGAAGCCCTATAGGCTTTTCAGGCAAGATGCTCTTTGCCGTTCCCCTCACTTGGTCACTGTTTCAGCTTTGGTACGCATCTCCGTTACCATTTGTGGTGGGCTTTGGCGTATTCAACGATACTGAAGCACGTGCAATCCACTTGACCTTCGCGCTTTTCCTGGCCTTTACCGCCTATCCAGCCTTTAAACACTCACCCCGCAAATCGATCCCGATACAAGACTGGATCTTTGCTATAGCAGGCGCCTTCAGCGCCGCATATCTCTACATCTTTTATGAGGAGCTGTCGGGGCGATCCGGCGCTCCGACCAACATCGATATCGCGGTTGGTGTCTGCGGTATGTTACTCCTGCTGGAAGCAACCCGAAGGGCGCTCGGCCCACCGTTGATGGTGGTGGCGATTATCTTCTTGACCTACACCTTTGGCGGCCCTTATATGCCGGAGGTGATTGCCCATAAGGGACAGAGTCTCTCTAAAGTGATGTCCCATCAGTGGTTAACCACCGAAGGGGTGTTTGGGGTCGCTCTGGGTGTATCGACCAGTTTCGTTTTCCTATTCGTGCTGTTCGGCGCCATGCTGGAAAAGGCAGGCGCGGGCAACTACTTTATCAAGATGGCTTTTGCCATGCTCGGCCACATGAAAGGCGGACCGGCAAAAGCAGCCGTTGTGGCATCGGCTACCACCGGTTTGATCTCGGGCTCATCAATTGCCAACGTGGCCACTACCGGCACCTTCACCATTCCGCTGATGAAGCGCGTCGGCTTCCCTGGCACCAAAGCAGGCGCAGTAGAAGTGGCCGGCTCCACCAACGGACAGCTCACACCACCGGTCATGGGCGCCGCTGCCTTCTTGATGATCGAGTATGTGGGCATTACCTACATCGAAGTAATCAAGCACGCCATCTTACCGGCACTCATCTCCTATATTGCATTGGTTTATATCGTGCATCTGGAAGCCCTAAAGGCCAATATGAAGGGTATTCCAAAAACAGTACAGAGCACCCTGGCGCAAAAACTGATGACTGC
>JAKSCN010000397.1 GCA_022360595.1 Chromatiales bacterium | reverse complement strand
ACATAAAAATTGGTTTGTTAATTGCAATCTCTCTTTGTAGAACCACTTTTTGTGGCTCGCCCTTACAAGGATGCAAGGATCGGCCAGCTCCGCCTGGCCATACTCCGTGCGGAATAGAGCAGCAATTCCGCCACATGCGCTATATCTCACGATATATCGCATATCCTCCATTTCTTACCGCCCTTCTTGGGCGGTTTTTTTTGCCTTGCTAGGGCCTGTTAACACTAATTTGATCACCACTGCCACTGGGCGAAAAAATGGCTACTGGCAGTGACGAACAAACCTAGTATTACCCCCCTCAACCCTACTTTTGCCCCAAACAGTAGACCTATCTCAACTAGACATGGAATACCCTTCAAACTGAGTTGTATTTGAAATAGCTAACTGCTATCATCATTAAACGAGAATGATTCTTAGCTAGGTGGTGGCAGCATGGATTCTAAAGTTGTAGAACCCTCCCAAAGTATCGGCTTGAACAACCTCCCCATTGGTCACAAAGCCCGCATCTCCGCCATCAACGGCGACCGCACCCTATCCAGGCGCCTGCTTAGCCTGGGACTACGTGTCGGCACTGAGATTAGCGTGTTACAGCATCGCGGCCAGGGCGTGGTGGTCGCCACTGCGAGCACGCGTGTCGCCCTCGGAAGCTCCATTGCTTCACAACTGCTGCTACACCCCCTAGACAACACCAACTGAAACTACTCAATCAACCGGAGTGGGACGTGCTAACGATCGCCCTGGGTGGCAACCCTAACTGCGGCAAGTCCGCGCTCTTCAACGCATTCACAGGTATTCGCCAAACCACGGGCAACTGGCCTGGCGTTACCGTCGACCGTAAAGAGGGTCGTTTCAACCTGGCCGGTGAAGAGGTTCGGGTTATCGATCTGCCCGGTATCTACTCTTTGGACGCCTCCTCTATTGATGAACAGGTGACCCGTGACTATCTGCTGTCACGCGATGCCAGTATGATCATCAATGTCATCGATGCTGCCAACCTGGAGCGCAATCTCTATTTCAGTGTCCAGTTACGCGAGATGGGTATCCCGATGGTGGTTGCCCTGAACATGATGGATGTAGCCCGCAAACGCGGTATTCATGTCGATATCGACACCTTAAGCAAAGATCTGGGCTGCCCCGTGGTACCGGTTGTAGCCGTTACCGGTGAAGGACTCGATGAGCTAAAGCATCAAATTCAGCAGATTGCCGCATCTGAACTCGAGGGGCGTTTTCAAGTTGCCCATGCCGATGTAGTAGAACAGGCTATTAGCGAGCTTGAACCCAAGCTACAAGAGGTGACCGACACAGCCAATATCCGCTGGCTGGCTCTGAAGCTGCTGGAGGGGGATAACCACGCCTCTCAACTTGCAGGCGATGCTATCAGACCACTGGTGGAAAAGTGGCAACAGACCATCGAATCGCGTACCGGCGAAGAGGCGGATATCTATATCGCCGACTCCCGCTATGGTCATGCTCACGCCTTGACCCAGAAGGCGGTCAAAGAGCAGGGCAAAGTCGGTAAAACCCTCTCCGACCGTATCGATAAAGTGGTACTGAACCGGGTCCTCGGCATTCCGATCTTTCTGGTGGTGATGTACCTGATGTTCATGTTCACCATTAATATAGGTGGTGCGTTTATCGACTTCTTCGATATCGCCGTGGGGGCCATCGTTGTCGATGGTCTGGGCAACTGGCTGCAAAGTATGGGGGCCCCTGAGTGGCTCATCCTGTTTCTGGCGGAAGGTGCTGGCGGGGGTATACAGGTGGTGGCCACCTTTATCCCAATCATCGCCTGCCTCTATCTATTCCTATCGGTACTGGAAGACACCGGCTACATGGCCCGCGCGGCCTTTGTGATGGATCGCGCCATGCGCGCAATTGGCCTACCCGGCAAGGCATTTGTCCCGCTGATTGTTGGTTTCGGTTGTAATGTCCCTGCAGTGATGGCCACTCGCACCCTGGAAAATGAGCGCGAACGCAAGTTGACGATTCTGATGAATCCGTTCATGTCTTGTGGCGCCCGCCTGCCGGTCTATGCCCTATTCGCAGCCGCCTTCTTTCCGACCAACGGACAGAACCTGGTCTTCCTTCTCTACCTGATTGGTATTGCCATTGCGGTACTGACCGGTCTGATTATGCGTCAGACCCTGCTCAGCGGTCAGAGCAGCGGCTTTATGATGGAGCTACCGCCCTACCATCTCCCCACATTCAAAGGCGTCAGCCTGCGCACCTGGGACCGAGTTAAGTTATTCATTCGCGATGCGGGGAAAGTAATCGTCATCATGGTGCTGGGTTTGAACATTCTCAACTCTATAGGCACCGACGGCTCTTTTGGCAATCACGACAGCGAAAACTCCGTGCTTAGCGCCACCGCCAAAACCCTCACGCCACTGCTCTCACCACTGGGCGTGAAGGAGGAGAACTGGCCAGCCACTGTAGGCATCTTCACCGGCGTATTGGCCAAAGAGGTGGTAGTTGGCACTCTTGACTCCATCTACACCCAACTGGCAGAAAATGAAGCCGGAGGCAACGCTGAGGAAAAACCCTTTAGTCTACTGGGCACGCTTCAGGAGGCTGCAGCATCCATCCCTGAAAACCTGGCCGCTGTGCGGGACACCATCCTCGACCCACTGGGCCTGGATGTGGGTGACCTGAGTTCTACCGACGCAGCCGCCGAAGCCCAAGAAGTAAGCACCGGCATCTTTGGCGCCATGGCCTCTCGTTTTGACGGTCAGGCAGGCGCCTTCGCCTATCTGCTGTTCATCCTGCTCTACTCTCCCTGTGTTGCCACCCTGGGTGCGATCAGCCGCGAAGCGGGGCACGCCTGGATGGTGTTTGTCACCATCTGGACAACAGGCATCGCCTTTATCGCCTCAACCATCTATTACCAAGCCGCCACCTACAGCGCCCATCCCGGCAGTTCACTGACCTGGATTATCAGCCTGAGCACCATTTTGCTGATAGTGGTTGCCGGATTGCGGCTTTGGGGGCAAAACGGCAGGCAGTTGCAGGGTGAGGCAGCCCGTACATGATTCTTTCCGCTATTAAAAGCTATCTGCAACAGCGTGGCCAGGCAACACTAACCGATATTGCCATACACGTTGACAGCACACCCGATGCGGTGCGCGGCATGCTGGAGATGTGGATAGCAAAGGGAAAGGTACAACGCCAACAAATGGATGAAACCTGCGGAAGCTGTTGCAAATGCGAGCAGGCTGCCACCGAAATCTATATCTGGAACGGCTCACCCGCTTTATGTGAGGATACCATCACTAAGCCTGACCACTGTGATAAGCACTAAATAGCCCCTTCCTTCTTTTCGGGGTAACTTGGTCAACCTTGATCACTCACTGTATTATGCACGCTCTTATCAAAGGAGCCTGCTGATATGGGAAAGGAACTGTCACCGCTCGCCATCGTTCTGATACTGGCTCTGTTCGGTCTGCTGGGCACCCCGATCTACCTCAACTACAACGCCTCAATCGAGCTGCCGCACCTGACACATATGCACCAGGCGCCCAATGGGCATCTGTTTATACTGCTGGGCGATGAGCTGTACGAGTACGATCAAGGGCTGAATCACTATCGCATCATCGACTTGAACACGCTTGGCGCCCACTCTCGTATCGGGGATTTCGCCTTTTTCAGCAACGGCGACCTACTCATCCGCCAAGGGGTAAACAACAGCACGTTGGTATCAAATACCCAACGCTATGCCCGCATGAAAAACACCACCCCAGACACGGCAAACAACAATGATCAGGGATTGATGCGTTGCCAATTGGATAACCACGCCTGCTCTCCCTTCGGCAATCCCCCGCTTAATCTTAACGATACTTTCCATCTGAATATCGACTGGGACACCGACCGTGTTTTCCTGACCGACAGCTCCCGCCACGCCCTCAAGGTCTACACCACTGACGGCACGCTTTTAACCAAAACCGATACACAGCTTAAGTTTCCCAACCAACTCCTCTTCAACGATGACCGGCTGTACGTTGCCAACACCAATCGGCACGAACTCTCAGTCTACACACTCACCGATGGCCACCTGACAAAAGATACCGAACGCTCTTTCAAAACAGACAAAACAGCGTTCACCAGCAACAATTTTCCAGCCTCGCTGCTGGTGACCGAGGAGGAGATCTGGGTAATCAACTACACCCCCAGCATGGCGAATGGCGAGGTGATCCGCTTTTCACACGAAGGCGATCCAATCGATAAACTCGAAACGCCACAGGACGCAGATCTCTTCTCCATGGCGAGCACCGATAACCAAGTCCTCATCAGCGACTACCACAACAGCAAAATTTATCGCTACAGCCTGCAGGGCGAGTTATTGGGAGAGTTTAAAAACGGCCCGCTGTTCCAGCGTATAGCCGAATACCAGCAGGCCCGGGACAGCCACTACTTTTGGATGAAGTTTTTTATCGGATTGTTTGTGGTGGCACTTCTTGGGGGCATGGTGATCGGCCTGCGACAGAGTTTAGCCGGTTATAGCCCACCGCCTAAGCCGTCCCTCGCTGAACAGGACTTCGACCCTCACTCACCGGATATTGTGTGGATTGAGGTGCTGCCAAAAATCAAACGCATGAAAAGCATATCCATCGGGATGCCCATCTTCCTTATACTGGGCATCGGCTTTGTAATATTTCAGATAAACGCCGAGGTTCCCCTAAAACTGGTTCTAATGCTGGCTTCACTGATCCCGGTGCTGACCCTTTCATTCATTATGTTCCATAAGCTCTCAACCCAGAAGATTGGCATCAATAACGATCAGTTGATCCTGTCGGTCGGCAAAGACAAGTACAGCGCGGGGTGTGGTAAGAGCATCTACTACTCGGCCAATTTCATCGGAGTCAACAATCTCACCATCATGCTAAGGACCAACCAACCGATATTCGCTGAAAACCAACTGGTTGAGCATCTCTATCCGCTGCTCAAACAGGCCACTTCTATCTCAACGGAACAGATGATGTGGACACGGTTCAGAAGCAATCCCAGGATGACTCTACTCTGGATTGCTTCCCTGACCTTTATGTTAGCGGCAATGTTTGGGACAGAATTTGGTTGGTTCTAGCGTGTCATGCGGTAGGTTCAGCGCTTCACAGGGAAAGACAGGCCCTTTTCAAGGAGCACAACGCAGCCGCGGCCTACTTACCAGGGCCTGTTAACCCTTCAGTTTAATGACCAGACTGCTGATCTTGTTCTCTTTCAGCTTGGCGCGCAGCTTGTTGACCTGATCGCGGCTATACGGCCCGGAACGCACCCGGTGGAACACTTCACCGCTGTTGATGGTCACTTTCTGGATCTCCGCCTGCATGCCAATCAGCGCCAGACTCGCCTTGAGACGATCGGCATCGGCATATTTGCGGAAGGACCCCATCTGCAACATGTAACCGCTTGCCCTTGCTGGCGCTTTTTGGGAAGGCTTTGCCTCAGCGGCAATCTGATGAGCGGTATCAGCCACCTCTCTCACCTGGGGCTTGGGCTGAGGTTTCAGCTCAGGTTCGGGATCAGGCACCACCACCTCCATCTCGGGCAGGATGGTGTAGAAATCAAAACGTGGCTTGGCCGTCTCCGGTTCCGGCTCAGTCTTTTTAGGCTCCGTTTTTTTCTCTGGCTTCTTCTCCGCCTCTTTCGGCGGCATCTGCTGAATAACCGTCACCTGCTCGGCAGGGCCCAGCTTCAACCAGGCCAGGCCACTGAAAAAGAGCCCGACCAGCAACCCACCGATAAACCAGATCCAACCAGGGACCGGCTTTTTCTGCTTCTTCTTGGCGGGGGCTGCCCGGCGCTTATAGTCTTTCGCCATTTACATGCGCTCCGGCGCTGAAACGCCCAGCAGGTTCAGGCCATTTCGCAACACCTGACGTACCGCCAGAATCAGCTTGATACGCGCATCACGCAAGGCAACATCATCCACCAGGAACAGATGAGCGTTGTAGTAGGTGTGGAACTCGTTGGCCAGCTCACGCACATAGTGGGTGAGCTGATGGGGCTCTTCATTCATGGCCGACGATTCCAGTACTTCCGGATAACGGGCCAGAGTCTTCAGCAGGGACTGTTCATGCTCTTCGGTGAGGCGCTCCAGATTGGACATCCCATCACTGATCTCAACATCAATGCCTTTCTCGGCCGCCTGGGCCAACACGCTGCAGACCCGCGCATGAGCGTACTGGACATAGTAAGCCGGGTTCTCGTTGGACTGGGACTTGGCCAGATCGAGATCGAAATCCATGTGCTGCTCACACTTGCGCATCACATAGAAGAAGCGCGCCGCATCCGAGCCTACCTCTTTGCGCAGCTCACGCAGAGTGACAAACTCCCCGGAGCGGGTGGACATCTGCACCTTCTCACCACCACGGTAGAGCACGGCGAACTGCACCAACAGGACATCCAGCCTGGAGGCATCGTCCCCCAGGGCAGTCAACGCAGCCTTTACGCGGGGCACATAACCGTGGTGATCAGCGCCCCAGACATCGATAACACGATCAAAACCGCGCTCCAGCTTATCCATGTGGTAGGCGATATCGGAGGCGAAATAGGTGGTCTGGCCGTTGTCACGCACCACGACACGATCTTTCTCATCGCCAAACTCGGTGGAGCGGAACCAGAGTGCGCCGTTCTGTTCGTAAAGATGACCAGCGTTGCGCAGCCTTTCGATAGCGCGATTCACCGCTCCCGACTCAGTCAAACTGCGCTCGGAGTACCACTCTTCATAATTGACGCCGAATAGCGAGAGATCATCACGGATGTCATCCAGAATAGTGTTCAGCCCAAGCTCAAAGACAAAACGGTAACGGTTGTCGCCCAACAACTGCTTGGCGCGCACGATCAGCCCATCGATATGCTTCTCTTTGTCACCACCGGCCGGCTCATCGGCGGGAATATCAGCAAACACCTCTTCGGCCTTCTGCTTATAGACCTCACCGTGTTCACGATGCAGCGTAGCAGCAATATCCCAGACATAGTCACCTTTGTATCCATTTACCGGGAAGGTGAGGTTCTCATCGCAGAGTTCCAGATAACGCAACCAAACACTGGTGGCGAGAATATCCATTTGGCGGCCGGCATCATTGACGTAGTACTCGCGGTGCACCTCAAAGCCCATCGCCTCCAGCAGATCGGCCACTACCGCGCCATAGGCAGCACCACGGCCATGTCCCACATGCAGAGGCCCGGTCGGGTTAGCCGAGACAAACTCCACCTGCACGCGTTTGCCTTTACCCGATTCACTGCGACCAAAATCATGCCCCTGCTTGATGATCTGAGGCACCAACGCATGGTAAGCGGATTCGGCCAGATAGAAATTGATAAAACCCGGTCCGGCGATCTCTACCTGGGTGATCAGCTCACTCTCCGGCAAAGCGGCGACAATCTTTTCAGCCAGATCCCGTGGTTTACTCCGCGCAGCCTTCGCCAGCACCATCGCCACATTACAGGCGAAGTCGCCGTGGCGGTTGTCTCGGGTGCGGTCGATAATGGGTACAGGAATCTGCTCCGGCGTAATGACGCCATCACTGGCGATCTGCTCCAAGGCCTGGGTTATCAACTGCTGGATCTGGATTTTCATTGTCTACCTGAAAGTCGCAAGGGCAATAAAAGGGAAAGCCCGCTAGGATAGCAGGATTTCCTTGCGGATAGGAGTCTGTAGACCTTTTTTGACTATTGGCTCCCGATAGCAACCGGAGCCTGCTCACTCCCCGGCCAAGGCAACACCGGCACAACAGAAATACTGTTTTTAGGTGACCCCTCAATCAACTTATCGCTATAGGTGAGGTAGATCAGGACATGACGCCTCTGATCATAGAAGCGCACCACCTGCATCGTTTTGAATAGAATCGATGTACGCGCCTT
>JAKSCN010000010.1 GCA_022360595.1 Chromatiales bacterium | reverse complement strand
TTGAACTATTTAGAGAGAATGCTTATGTCATCCGCGTGTGACCCTGCCATAGCAGCTCTCTCATTGTTCATTTTACGTTTGTCTCCTTCGACTTTGATGGTTTCTGTTTCTGAGGTGTCTCTGCGATGATCTCCTGCAGCGCTTTGTCGATGGTGTCAAACTCAAAAACAAATCCTGCTTGGGGTAGTCTTTCAGAGACTACGCATTGACCGGATGTAATCGCTTCTGCGCCTTTCCCGAAGGCCAACTGCAGAAATGTCACGGGCACCGGCAGTAGAGTAGGGCGGTGTAACAGTTGGCCCAGGGTCTTTGTGAAGATCCGGTTGGTTACTGGATTGGGGGCGCAGATATGGTAGATGCCCTCCATCTCAGGATGTGCCAGGGCAAACTCATAGGCGCGGGTTAAATCGTCTATATGCACCCAGGAGAAGGGTTGGGAGCCATCGCCTATTGTGCCACCCAGGCCCATGCGGAAGGGAGGGAGCACCTGTTTGATCAATCCACCCTCACAGCCCAAGACCAGGGCGAATCGGAATATAAGCGTACGTACACCGAGATCAGCGGCCTTTTGTGCTTCTTGCTCCCACTCTCTGGTGATATTACCGAGAAAGTCAGAGGCGTTGGGAGTGTCGTGCTCTGTATATCTGCCGCTGGATGTGAATGCGCCAATGGCGGATGTGGATATGAGGGTCCGGGGGCGTGATCCCATCTCTTTGACTGCCGCTACGAGAAGCCGGGTAGTTTCAATTCGGCTGTTATAGATTGCCTGCATGTAGCTTGGGCTCCAGCGCCGATTGAGAGGCTCACCGGCCAGATTGATAATAACGGCGCAGTTTTCCAGATGTGAGATCAGATGTTTGACTCCCGCCTTAAAATCACTTCTGGTGAGCTTTATGACCTGTTCTCCCTGTTTTTCAAAGCGGGCAGTGAGGTGGCTGCCAATGAAGCCGGTTGCACCACTGATGGCGATTTTCATACCGTCCTCCTGGTCTGTATTTTGGTTAGACCGCAATCCAGTGGAACAGTAACAAGGTGATTATCTGTTGGAGCGAAATGGCAGGGGGTGCTAAGGGTGGGGAAACCAGCAGGCGTACCCGAAATCCCAGCGCGGCCTATACTACTTTTACCATCCATTCTGAAGAGACAGTTCATTGGCATGTGGACCTGGTCATTAAACTGGGGGCAGATTACGGATGACATTGTCATCGGGAGCTGCCCGATGGCGCCTGATGATATTCGGCGAATTCACTCGGAAACCGGTGTCTCGGCACTACTGTCGCTGCAGCACGATGATTGCCTCGATTATTGGGGAATTGACTATAGGATGCTGTACCGCACTGGTGAAGAGCTTGGACTACGGATGGAGCGCTGCCCGATTCGTGACTTCGATGTGGATGATATGCGTCGTCAACTGTCCGCGGCAGTATCGCTATTAACTAATCTGCGTTCTCTTGGGCATCAGGTATATGTGCATTGTACCGCTGGTTTAGGGCGATCATCAGTCACTGTGCTCGGTTATCTTACTCTGATCGAGGGGCTGTCACCTGACAGGGCGATTCATCTAATACGGAAAGGACGCCCCGGGGCTGTTCCGGCCTGGGAAGCTTATGATGGGTTTCGCAACGATATGATTGAACGGTATCGTAAAGCCATTGAGCGGCGGGCTTATGAACTTTATGAATCAGGTGTTCATCGCAATGCGAATGCCGACTGGTATCAGGCTCAAGCTGAAGTACTACGTTCAGCCTTTACCCATGAGAATAGCGGCCCCGGGCCTTAACATGGTGATTCCGTTCCAGCACAACGTATGTCAGTGGCTGCTGAATAGCTGGTGTAAGGCTACTTCTGGCTCACTACCTGATCAATATAGTTTTTAATGGCGGCCTGGCCTGAATCATCAATGCGTGTGAATTCCATGCGGCTCAGCCAACCCTCTTCTTCCGGTTGAGAGTCGAGCACCTTGGCATAGATATAACTGCTCTGTTTACTCATGAGCGATGTAGAGAGTGTGATGCGAATGTCCGAGAGTGAGTGGAGATTGACAGGTAGATAGGCATGCAGCCCGTGGTAGCTCAAGTTGACGGCCCGACCCTCGTGATGCTCTTGCGGAACCACCTTGTCTGCTAAAATCTGAAAGGTGATTGGGAAATCAACTTCGATACGGGGGCTTTTGCGCGCATCCATTCGTGGTACTTCAAGGTACCGGGGGGTTGTGGTAGCGAGTAGCTCGTATAGATTGACAGGTGTCTCTTTTCCTTTGACCACCACCCGGTTGGCGGGGCCGCATGTTACGTAGGAAGCCGCGAGTTGACGGGAGTGTTCGCTTAGCAGAATCTGTCCGCGCAGACTGTACGCCTCAATACGGCAGGCCAGATTCACCTCATCCCCTATAACCGTGTATTCGTGATGCAGCTCGGAACCCAGCTCACCGGCGATTACTTCACCCGTGTTTATACCGATTCCCATGAACAGGCGCGGATAGCCACGTAAGCTGTTTTGGGCGTTGATATCGAGTATAGCCTTTTGCATCTCAACGGCGCATGCGATAGCGCGCGCCAAATCGTCTTCTCTTGATTCGGGCAGGCCAAACAGCGCCATAACGGAGTCACCCATAAACTTGTCAATGGTGCCGCCAAAGCGGTAGATGATTTCGCACATCGGTGTGAAATAGGAGTTCAATAGTTCGATAACCACCTCGGGGGGATGGCATTCAGACAATGCGGTAAAACCACGCAGATCCGAAAGGAGAATGGTGAGCTGTTTCGATTGAGGTGAGCTGTGACCCCACGGGGGCGCGTCGATAGACTTCATCAGCGCCTGATGAAGGCGGCTCTGTTCAAACGATGACAGTTTGGTCTCCAGCGTCTTCTCTACGGTACTAACAATTCTGTCGATGAGATCGGCATGCTTTATATTCATTCCTACCCCTGACCGAAAAGATGTATTTTCAGTATAGCCAGCAATGGCAGTGATGATTTGGCACAATGAGGGTCTTGACTATGTCCACACTTGTTCTGCTGACAATGTCCCTTAGGCCCAAACATTCAGAAGCAAAGTGTGCGTCTATACATTAACGGGTTCAAAGAAAACCACAGTTGCACCATGGAATGCTTGACATAATGCTGGCGCTCAATGAATATTGATCTGCTTAATTGGGTAACTATAAGTATTTTAAGAAGAAATTACATTCTAATAAACCAGTGCGGTAAGGGATTTCCTCCGCATTAATGAGGGGTAAAAATAGTGAAATTAAAAAAAGCTTTGGTAGCTATCGCTCTCAGTTCCGTTATCGCACCCAACGTCTGGGCCACTAACGGCTATGCTCCCCACGGTATAGGCCAGAAGGCTAAAGGCATGGGAGGGGCTGGTGTTGCATTTCCCCAGGACTCTCTGGCGGGTGGGATCAATCCAGCAGGTATGGCCTTTGTCGGCAACCGTTTGGATATAGGTGCAGAGATCTTCCGTCCTGTGCGAGATGCCACTTTAACGGGGACGGACAGCAATCCCATGGTTCCTCCCAATCCAGACGGCTTCTCTGATGGATCATTTGATGGCAGTGATCGGGAGCTCTTTCTGATCCCTGAGTTTGGCTACAACCGGGTGCTGAATGATCGTATGACTCTCGGTGTATCCGTATTCGGCAACGGTGGTATGAACACCGATTATGCCGGCGGCATCCCTATATTCAACGCCGGGGGAACCAACGATACCGGTATCGACTTGGCGCAAGTGTTCATCGTTCCGACGTTTACTTATAAGTTGAACGAAGACAACGCGCTTGGTATTGGCTTGAATTTGGCCGTGCAATCCTTTGCAGCGCGGGGACTCCAGGGGTTTTCGGCTTTTGCCGCAGATGGGGATGGTGTTAATGAGTTGACGAACAATGGACACGATATCTCTTATGGTGCTGGTATCCGAGTCGGCTGGGCCGGCAGGGTCTCCGACCGGGTCACCTTGGGTGCCACCTACCAGACTAAAACCTACATGACGGAGTTGGACGACTACGCCGACCTGTTCGCCGAACAGGGTGACTTTGATATTCCTGAGAACTACGCCATCGGCATCGCTATCCAGGCCACACCGAAATTGACTATTGCGGCCGATGTCATGCGCATCAACTATAGCGGCGTGGACTCAGTGGGTAACTCCGTGACAAATTTCTTCGGTTGCCCAATTCTCGGCGGTGGAGCACCAAACAGTTTCTGCCTCGGTGGTGATAATGGTCCTGGCTTCGGATGGGATGATCAGACCATTTATAAACTGGGCCTTGCCTACCAGTACAGTCCAAAACTGACCCTCAGAGCAGGCGTCAACCATGGTGACGCCCCGATCTCGTCCTCGGAGACTTTCTTCAATGTCCTGGCTCCGGCAACGGTGGAGACGCACCTGACCCTGGGTGCTACCTGGCAGCTCGGCGACGGGGAGGAGCTGACGTTCAGCTATATGCATGCGTTTGAAGAGGATATCAAAGGTACTCCAACACCAGGCTTCGGTACCGCTGATATCAGCATGTATCAGGACTCTTTTGGCATTGCTTACTCCTGGAAGCTGTAACCGGGAGAGTTTAAATCATCGGTCTGGAATGATAGGGGGGGCACCTGTGCCCCCCATTTAGTTCATCGTTTGTCAGTTGCTCTTAAAAGCTGCTTTATGCTGCCAGCTGCTCGATATCAGAGAGGGCTTGGCGCACACTCTTATCACGGATATCTTCTCCCATGTTCAAACCCTGGGCGTGAATCAAGTGGACCTTATCAATACCGAGAAATCTGAAGACGGTGCGCAGATAGGCGGCCTGATGATCCATAGGGCTGTCATCATAGATACCACCTCGCGCGGAGAGGATGTAGATCTGTTTGTCGCCAGCCAGTCCGACGGGACCTTGATCGGTGTATTTGAAGGTTCGCCCAGCCTGGGCAATGTGGTCGATATAGGCCTTGAGAGTGGAGGGAATACCGAAGTTATACATAGGCACTCCCAGCACCAGGATATCGGCTGCCAGAAACTCCTCAACCAATTCATCCACCCGCTCAACCGCTGCCTGCATCTCCACAGTGAGAGTACCAGCTGGTGTAAACAAACCAGCCAGGAGTGTCTCGTCCAAATGTGGTAGAGGATGGGAGATAATATCCCGAACAATCACTTCATCTTCGGGATGAAGCGCCAGCCACTGGTCTATAAAGGCACGGCTGAGAATACGGGATTCCGAGCCCTCAAAGCGTGCACTGGAGTCGATATGTAAAATTTTCTGGCCCATAACCTTTTCCTCGCCATCTGATTGCTCAATTACATTGGAGAAAAAGATTACAACCGTCCCTCTCATAGAACTAGCCTGGTCTTTATGAAAGCTCTGTTCCATTTATGGGATAATGGCGCCAGGGTTAAGGCATACATTGGTATGCGCAGCTATTGCCAAAAAGCTAG
>JAKSCN010000362.1 GCA_022360595.1 Chromatiales bacterium | reverse complement strand
GTCCGGCCAGCACCACTTCGTCGTACTTCTCCCAACCCGCCGCTTCATCTTCGACCAGGGTAGCAAGACTCTCGCTGCGCACCGGGTTCTCCAGGGTAGCGAGATCGTGGTTGCTGCCAAACACTTTCAACGTCGAAGGTGGCGCCGGATGCACCTGACGCAGCTCCACCGGCGCATCATTAGAGGGCTTCACAATCCCGTAGGTGGTATAGCCAACGATGGCAGGAATGGCGATCAGAAAAGCCCAACGGATAACCGCCCTGTTATCGTCACGCAGGGTACTCAAAATAGGCGCCTTGAACTCGGTCCATTTGGCATCATCAAACGCAAAGTAGAGCAGAATACCGATAATGGTGATGATCATGTACTGGATCATCAGCGTCTTCGGCAGTACCGGCGGGAAGGCGTTATCGAAAATCAGGTAAGCGACAATAGCGGCGATAACCGCCTGCCAGAATGCGGGAATCTTAAAGCCTTTCATTACTGTTTCTCCGCCAGATACTTAACAATCATATCCAGCTCTTTCACGGTCATCTTATCCGCAAAATCAGCAGGCATGGCTGCCGGAAAACCCTCGGTGATCACGGCATTCGGATCAACGATGCTTTCACGTATCTCTTCCACACTCAGACGCGCCCCAACATCCGCCAGACCGGGCCCAACCAGCGTATCGGCGCTATCCATTGAGTGACAGGAACTGCACGCATATTTACCCAGCGCCTCATCGACGGTAGCTGCCGGGGCGGGGAGTCCACCGTCTACCGGTGCGGCACTACCGGTATCAGCCACAACCGCTGCATCTTCGGGCAAGGGCAGGGAGACCGTCACCTCATTACCATCTTTAGCCTGCAGATAGGCGATGATGGCATCCATCTCAATAGCGGAGAGTTCAATGGGCGCCTTGTCGATAGCGGGCATGGGCGATTCGGTATCGTTACTCCCTTTCTTACCCCAAGTGGCCACGACGTACTGGCTCGGCGCTACCATCGATTCAAGGATGTAACCGGCAGCATCTTTGGCATCCCCCTGATAACGCTCATCGGCTAAACGCTCAATGCTCACCGCCACCATATCGAAGCCCTCAATATCCGGGGCCCGGCCAATCGGCGGGGGTTTATGGCAGAGGGTGCAAGTACCCTTGTTGTTGAACAAGTCTTCACCCATGGCGATAAAGTCATCCATGGTGAGGGTATTGAGATCAACGTCCTTCTCCACCGGCGCTTCACCCTCTACCTGGGGCAGCAGATAGGTCACCAGGGTAAAGACCAGGGTCAGCGCAAAACTGAAGCCGAGGGTTTTGATCAACACACTCACGCCACACCCCCTTCAACAACTGCGATCGGCTTGCTCTGTCTGGTACCGCTCAGGTTGGCCACCCAGAACATGAACAGCACACAGAGCAGGAACAGTACGGTCACAATGGTGATCATATTGCCTGCATAACCGATGGTGGGGATGAAGTTATCCGGCGAGTTGTCCTTCATCACTGTATAGACATGCCAGTGAGTCTTCACCGACGAGCGTACATAACCCATCAGTCCCATCAGCCAGGTAAAGGCAATCGGCAGGGCAAACAGCGCATACTGGGAACGATCCGGAATGCGCCCCCAGTGCGAGGGCAGCGTCTTGGCGTTCTTAAACATCAGGGTATCGATGACAATACCGGCGACGATCACCACCAGGGTAGAGGCTACTTGAGCCACCGACGAACCTACTTTATAGACGGTATTGGTGAAGTAGCCGTAATAGACACCCAAGAAGATGATATTGGCAATGGCCACCACATAGATCGCCACCATCAGAGCATTACCCATAGGGGCCCAGCTCACCGTCGCCACCTTATCGGAACGACGATAGAGCTGGAAGGAGAGGAAGGTGACCACCAGCATCAGATTCACCGCCACATTCTTCGCCGGCATAATACCCAACGGACCAAGAATGTGGTGATGACTGCCGCCCAACAGGGCGATCTCCGATGCCGACAGGATCAGGGTATGGGGCGTTACCCAGATCAGGAAACAGACCACCAACACAAAGGCGATAAACTTAATCAGCCCCTTATAGCGCTCGGAGCCATCGGTGCGCGACATACCAGCCCAGAGGTAAAAGTTACCCGCCAGCAAAATGGTGCCGATCAGCACCGCCTGCACAATGAACAGCCAGGCGAGAATCCCACCCATGGCGGTAATCCCCATCTGCTGGGAGTAGGCGTAGATCTCCGCCATCAGCCAATAACCGGCAAAAGGGAGGGGCAGAAAGGCGAGGATCGCGATGAAGTTTGAGGTGTAGCCCATCCAGTCGTAATGGGCCCGCTTTTCGGGATCATTGGTGCTGAGAAACTTAAACGCCGCATAGGCGCCCACCACAGCACCACCAAAGGCGATGTTGGCGATAAAGCGGTGTAGGTTGATGGGGTTCCAGAGCGGGCCTTTCATCACCTCCCAAATGTTGCCGATTACCGCCCCCACTTCATTGACCCCGGAAGGCGCCATCATAAAGGTGGCCCAGGAGTTGGAGACAACCATAATGGTCATGCCCGCTGCATTGAGCAGCAGCCCCAATGTGAGATGCACCCATTTCAGATTGCCGTAGCGAAAGGCGTTCCAGCCGTAGTAGTAGGTGTAGAGAAAGAAACTCTCCAGAAAGAACAGCCCGGCGTAGACCATCAATTGGGCACCGAACACATGGGTCATATAGGCCATGAAGTCTGGGTAGAGCAGAAACAGCGCCAGCGCCAGCGAGCCGCCGAAAATGGCGGTGATCGAAAAGCCGGTCAGGCTGATTTTCATAAATTCGTGAGCCATGCTGTCGTAGCGCTCATCACCGGTGAAGACCCCTAACAGCTCGATGGTCAACACAAACAGCGGTACCGCCAGCACCAGAGCGGCAAAGAAGAGATGCAACTGGGCCAGCACCCAGACGATCGCCCGGCTGCTGACACCGATATTGGGATAGTCGGCGCGGGTGGGGCGGGGTGCGACCATCGGCTCGACCACCTCCTCTTCAACCGCAACTGGCATCTCGATCGGTGGCTCCCCCTCCACCTGTACCATACCAACAGGTGAAATACGGCTCAGCGCATCATCACCAGCCGCCTGGGCGACACCCAGAGCCAATAGAGCAACCAGAACGGCCCAACACAGCGCCTTGCCCCAAGGCAGGATTGAATCAAATAACCTGTTCATACCTCATCCCCGCCTGCGGCTTAACCGGCCGGTGACAGATCAGCGTTTAACGGTAACCCCTGCATACTCATCACCAGATGATCAAGCCCATAAAAAAGGGCCAGCACAAACACAAATGAGATGACGGCGGCCAGCAGGGTTGTGGTAATACTGCTCTTCTGTTCTTGCATCCTGTTCCCCATTAACCGTGATTTACGGTGACGCCGCCGGAATAGATGAGCAGCCAATAGAAAAAGGCAAGCAACGCCACCAGGGTGGCCAGAAACAGTTTTGGCCCCCACGAGCCTCCCTGGGATTTGGCCTGGTCATCACGGTCATTGGATGGCGTACTCATACGGATCTCCTGTTCGCTTCAATCTGTATCT
>JAKSCN010000460.1 GCA_022360595.1 Chromatiales bacterium | reverse complement strand
TATTGTGTCTTTTCACCCTTCTCAACGGCAGAGGTGGCGCGGGTGCTAAAAGATAACGGCTGCTTTATCAATGTTCATCCAGGCCCCCAGCACCTGTTCAAGTTGCGTGAGCAGGTCTACGACCAGCCGCAGCCCCATACACCCAAGCCGGCTGAACTGGATCACCTGATCCATTCCGCACGAAATGAACTCCATTACAGCATCCATGTGCGGCGAGGGGACACCGCCAATCTACTGGCCATGACCCCCTACTACTGGCAGGCCAGTGCCGATAAACAACAACAGATCGCTGAGTTGTCCGCGTTGGAGACACCTGTCGATTTCATCATCGATCAGTATCGCCCCGTGTTAACAGGTCCTAGCGATCAGTTCGAGACGTAGAGAAAACGCTTGATCTTCATGGTCGGCGTTTTCTCGAAGGGCTCTGTCTGCTCAATGATTTTACCCAACCGGGAAAAGCTGGAGAGCTTACTGTTGACTGCCTTCATGGTGCCGGTCAACAACTCATCCACCTTTTGACGGGACTCCTCCTCCGGCAGATTTTTGATCAGTGTCTCATCCAGCTTGTCGTAATCCAGATAGACACGGGCAGCCAGTTTGCCGCCATCCTGAAATACCAGCGACTCCAGCACCATATCCTGCTCATTCAGCACCGACTCAATCTCTTCGGGATAGATATTCTCCCCCGACGGCCCCAAAATCATATTCTTGGAACGGCCACGGATATGTAGAAAGCCGTCGTGATCGACAAAACCCAAATCCCCCGTGCAGAACCAACCGTCCTCGGTAAACACCTCTTCAGTAATCTCGGGCGCTTTGAAATAGCCCCTCATCACATTACCACCCTTGACCTGAATCTCACCCTCGCCCGTACCCGGATTGGGATCAGCCACACGAATCTCGATGCCGGGAAATGCCGGACCAACAGCCCGCAGTTTGGTCTGCATGGGCAACGACCCCGCCACCAGAGGCGCCGTTTCGGTAAGTCCATAGCCAATCGCATAAGGAAAACCGGCCTCTTTCAGAAATTTTTCAGTCTCATGAGAGACCGCCGCCCCCCCGATACCAAAAAAGCGCAACTCACCACCAAAGGTCTCCAGCAGCTTTTTACCGGCTATTTGGTTCAACTTACGTCTGATGGGGCCAATCGCGTACAGGGTGCGAATCAGTCCGTTGGCGCTGAACTTGGGTTGAATACGCATCTTGTAGATCTTCTCGATCACCAACGGCACCGACAGCATAATGGTTGGTTTGATCTTGCTCATCGCCGGCACCAACACCTTGGCTGTTGGTGGCTTTTCCAAATAGTAGATGCTCGCCCCCCAGCGCAGGGCCAAAATGAACCCCAAGGTGCACTCATAGGTGTGCGAAAGCGGCAGGATCGATAAGAAACGGTCTGCCTCGTGGATAGGCATTACCTCGGCCGCGGCCTCCGCGTCAAACATCAAATTGCCGTGAGTGAGCATCACCCCTTTGGAGTTCCCGGTAGTACCCGAGGTGTAGATAATGCAGGCCAGGTCGTCCGGGGAAACGGCGCTGTTATCGGTCTGTTTGAGTTTTCGCTCCGCGGCCTCTTTCAGTTTTTCAAACTCCTTACGCCCCGCTTCAAGTGTCCGTGACAGCAGATGCTTGGGGGTATCGGGTGGAATTAAACTGAAATCATTCAACAGCAGCCGGGTAGAGAGCATTTCGGTGGTGAACTCTTCCACCTTGGTATAAAGCTTTTCAGAGACAAACAGCGCCTTGCACTCGGCATGACGCAAAATATGGTGCACCGCACTGGCATGAAACTCCGGCAGGATCGGCACCACCACTGCCCCCATCGAGACAATGGCAAAGTAAGCGACACCCCAGTTTGGCATGTTCTCACTGAGCAGTCCCACACGATCACCACGATCAATCCCCTGCTCACTCAGCAGAGCCGACAACGCACCGACCTGTTCGCCTAATTGAGCATAAGTGAGGGGTTCACCTTCTACCCAGGACAGACAAGGATTGTCCGGGTAGCACTCGATACTGCGCTCAAGTAGCGCCTCTAATGTCAATTGATCAAGGGTATCCACAGCAACTCCATAACGGTGATTGTCACGGAATTGTAAAAGAGGGAGTAAGGTTAAGGTAGTAAAAAATTATTTACTTCAGATAGATCTGACTTTTATAGGGAGCCAGGCTTGCGCCCCTCTCTGGCGAGATCAGGGAAGTAAGCATCGACATCGATCTCCTCCCCGCGCATCACCGCGTCAACCGCATCCAGCGCATCCTGAATTTTTTTCGCCTCGTCCGCACTGATCACCTCGCGGGCTGACCCCAGAAAGCCCAGCACCCAGGTACCCTCTGGCTGTGGTCCGATGATAATAGTGTTGAGTTCCTGCTCACCACTGCGGCCACGACACAAGGCTGTGAACTCACGCTGCTCCACAATTTGCATAGGGATGCCAATGCACATAAATCTTTATCTCTAGCTCTGTCAGCCCCTGATTATACAACCAAAGCAGGAAATGCCCTGTTGCGCCAGCTCACAAACAGGCGCTATAGATCACCCGTCAACTTCATCACATAGGCCAGAGTAATACTCTCCAGCGGCTCATCAGCCTCAGTCACCACCACATCCGCCGCCACAACCACTCGAGTCACCTACCCCATCAAAAAAACCACCTGACCCCGAAGAGCCTGCACTGTCTCCGCCACACCCC
>JAKSCN010000561.1 GCA_022360595.1 Chromatiales bacterium | reverse complement strand
TAGTTGAAGTAAGAGCCGTGGCCTGCGGATGCGCCCTGCGTCGCCACATACGGAGGATTGTTGTTGAAGCTTGTAACACCCCCGTATGCACCGGCAACCTTGGCAGCGTGGTTATAGAAGTGTCCATGTCCACCGTCTGCTTCACCGTCGAATGCTACGTCACCACCATTGGCTTTGCTATGGGTTCCCCCATAGTTATTGAAAAGACCGTAGGCTGCTGTCGAATTGTCGTAAAACTGTGTATTGCCGCCATCGCCACCGGAAACCGTTCCGCCAACATTGGTGAATGTGGCGTTGTCAGCTTTCGCGGTATTGTGAAATACCACATTACCGAAAGTGTCGCCATCGGTGCCAAGGCTGCCATAGATAGTGAAACGGGCGGTACCCGCCGATGAGGTGTCGCAGAAGCTTACCTCGCCGCCAACGGTGCTGTGCTCTGGGGGAGCAGCGGCTCCGGTCCAAGCTTTGAATGAGGCTGAGCCGGCAGTCGAGTTATTGCAGAAACAGATGACGCCTCCACCGTAGCCCTCTTTTGTCACCGGACCGGCACAGTAGAACATGTCATCCCCACCCGCGCTGGCGGAGTTAATGAACCTGAGTTGCGGATTCGTGTAGCCGCTACTGGTGGCAGCAACCACGAAGCTCTGTCGTCTATCAGAGCGATTAGTGACTCCCTCCCCTCTAATTGTCAAAGCCGGTATGCTGGAAGGGCCAAATGTGAAGGTGTAAGCAGACGCACTATCTGCAAACTCGATGTTATCCACCGTGGCTTCACCTGTTGCCAAAAAAGTGATCGCCGTCTGGGATGAGGTAGTAAAAATTGCCGTATCCGTGGGCTCCCCTGAGGGGGTCCAGTTGGCTGCCGTGTTCCATTCACCGGTAGCCGGTTGGGTGTTCCAAGTCGATGTAGTCATCTACTCCTCCTGTATTAAAAACTCACATCTATTATTTGTTGTCAGGCTGGCAGCGCCAGGGGCGCCGCGGACTGTACTTGGTTGCGCCCCTTCTGCTTAGCCTGATAAAGGGCGATGTCTGCTTCGTGAAGCAGGTGTTCCGGACCACCTTTTGCCTCCGGTATCCCTGTGGCAGTGCCAACACTCACGGTAACCACCACACCTGTCGACGAAGAAGCGTGCGTGATTCCTAGTGCCTCTACTGCACGGCGTACCTTCTCCGCCACCAGGGCCACACCGCTGTGATCGGTATTGGGCAGAATGAGCATGAACTCCTCCCCGCCGTAGCGGGCGACCAGATCGGCGGAGCGCAACAACTGTGCCTGCACCGTTTCGGCCACCTCTATCAGGCAGTCGTCTCCGGCTTGGTGACCATAGTTGTCGTTGAAGGCCTTGAAGTGGTCGACATCGAGCATGATGATGGAGAGCGGTTCCCTATTCCTCCGCAGATACGCCCACACCTCTGCGAGGTAGGCGTCGCCTCGGCGCCGGTTAGCGACGCCGGTCAGGCCATCGCATTCTGCAAGCCTTTGCAACTCCCGGTTTAGTCGCTCCAGGCGGTCGGTCCGTTCGGCTACCTTGTCTTCCAGAGTTCGGGAGTATTCCTGCACCTGTTCGTAGAGACTTGCGTTCTCTATCGCGACCGACGCCTGGGCCGCCAAAAGCCGAATAACCTCTACCCGGTCCTCGGTGAAGACGCGGCTGGCCAAGTTATTCTCCATGTACAAGGCACCTTCAAAGCGCTCGCGCCGGATTGGCACACAGAACACAGACGCGGGCTGGAACTTGAGTATGTAGGGGTCCTGCACGAACTGCCCTTCATGGGCCGCGTCGTGGAGCACCACAGCTTCACCGCTGTAAAGCACCTGACTGATCAGTGTCACCGGCAGCGGTACCCTTCCTCCATCGGAAGCCGGTACCAGCGAGTGGCCTGGCAAGCTGGCCGCCGACAATCCGTCTGCCGGAAGCTTGGCCGCCTCCACTGCCAAACACCCCTCACGCCGAACCACCAGGCAACCCCATTGACCGCCGGCATTTTCCAGCAAAATGCCCATAGTAGTCGTGAGCAACCGTTCCAGAACCATTTCGCCGGAAATCTCCCTGG
Source organism: Chromatiales bacterium (assembly GCA_022360595.1). GTDB lineage: Bacteria > Pseudomonadota > Gammaproteobacteria > Chromatiales > Chromatiaceae > BM503. Next base: position 5,911 of record JAKSCN010000561.1, on the reverse strand, counting down.
ACGCTTTCATGACCGAGGCCAGATCCAGATCACCGATTTCTCCCCGGCTGGCGGAAACATACGCACCGGCAACCAGCTCATGCAGCACAGGAAACTCCTGCTCCAGCAGGGCCACCTTTCGCTGGGCGCCCCAGCGGTCGTAGATACGGTGGGCGCCTCGCAAGTAGCCTTCAGCAGACCTTCTCTGGCCATTGGCCAACAGATACCGTGCGGCACGCTCGCAGGCGGTGGCCTCATCCCGTAGAAAGCCGCTTTTCCGTGCCGCGTCGATGGCGGCATCATAACGTTCCAGTGCTGTCTGGTGGCTGCCGTCGAGTCGCGCCAGCTCAGCCTCCATCAAGTACTGGAGGTGACGAAAATTCGCTTCACAGTTGTCAGCCCAGCGTGTCATGCGCGCGAGATCACGCTCTAACCGTTTGCGCGTCGCGGCCTGTTCGTCTGCCGCCATATCCGGATAGTGGATCGCCAGGGTCAGAAACGCGACGATGTAGAAGCGCGTCAACTGGGGCAGCGACATCGCTGATTTAATTAACTCATCCTGGGCGCGCACGTGCTTTAGGGCCTGATCGTAGTTTCCATAGAGCAGGCAGATCTCGGCTCTGTAGATCTGGTAATTGGCAGTCCCAGTCATGAATTGGCGCTGATGCATACCCGCCAGACACTGCTCTTCGTCGAAGTCATCATCGCTTAGGCTGCATGGTGAGTCGGTGAGGCCGAGAAGGTTGCGCTGTAACTGCAGGAACAGCGTGCCCGAATCCAGGGAGTCCTGATAAGCGCATTCGCGCACGATCTCCAGGTTCTCGGCGTGCAGCCGGTGGGCCGTTTCCAAGTCCTGAGTCGGGTCCCAGATTACGCAGTCTTGGGCACTATAGGCGAGATAAAGCAGATCGCCCGACTGATAGCCCGCTTCGATACCTTTACGGAACCACGGCGTCAGGCTTGACCAGTGGTTGCTCCAGTGGTGCACGAACATGGCGTACACGTAGATCACCCGCGCCCGCAGGGTAAGGTCATCGAGGCGCTCGTTGATCGCCAGCCCAACTTTTCCGTACTGATAGCCGACCGCCGGCTCGTCGAGTTCGCCGCACAGCAGCATACCGTAAGCCGCGTAGGCAAAGGCAGACTCAGGGCAATTGCCGTGGCGCAGCGAGAGATTAACCGCCTTCAACACCAGGTAGGGAAACAGCTTGCCGCTACCGGAGAGAAACGCGGCTGGAAAGATCTCCATCAGGAGGCGCATGGCTGTAAGGGTAGCCGCATCTTCCACCAACGGTGCATCCACCAAGTCCGAGATACAACGCTCGCCGAGATTCTTCTCCACCAGTCGCCGCTCTTCGGCAATTTCCGCATCTCCCGGCTGGTCGGTTAACGCCATTCCCAAAAGCGCCAGCCCTTGAATGGCCGAGAGGATGGACTCCTCCATGCGCCCAAGGGTTGCATACTGACGGGTGCGGGTGGCGAGGATATCGCTACGTTCCAGGTCCGAGTGAGCGTGCTCCAGCATCACCTCGATCAAGCTATCCGCCTTCTCAACGCGTCCGGTGAGGTAAGCACACTGCTGGGTCTCTGTCGCCAACGTCTGCATCAGAGTCGACGTTTCCCGCCAGGGATCTGCGGGCAATAGCTCGGCCGCTATCTGCAGGTATTTCAGAGCTGCCTCGTAGGCCGCGGAGAGCTTGGCGCGCACACCTGCGCGCAGGTTCAGTTCGGCAAGGCACAACTGCTCTTCGGGGGATTCGATCAGTGTGCGGCCCTCATTGAGATGGCCAACGATGTCGATAAGCCGTTCATCGGGCACCGCATCGCCGGCGTGCTGCAGCATCAATCGTCCCACGGAGAGATGCACCTCCCGCAACTGCTGAACGTCGATCAAAGCGTAAGCGGCCTGCTGCACCCGGTCATGCTGAAACCGGTAGGTCGGATTGAACGCCAACGCTTCGGCATCTTCCCCCACCAGACGGTAGTCGCTATGCAGAGGCGCCACTGCGTGTTGTTTGAGCGCCGGCAGCAGCGCTACCGCAGTCTTGGCGACAGAGTGTTCGTAGATCGCGGAAAGCGTATGCAGGTCAAAGGTGCTGCCAATACAGGCCGCCAACTGCAGAACCCTCTGGGTTGCAGGCTGCAGCCGCCGCAGGTTGTCCACCATAAACTCCACGACATCGCTGCTCACGCCAGACCAGCGAGCTGCGTCCAGATCCCAGTTCCATTGCCCGCTGATTGGGTCTGGGGCAATCGCCCCCTCCTTGTGAAGTTGCCGTAACAGCTCGGTGGTGAAGAAGGGATTGCCCTGAGCTTTGTCGTAGAGCATATCACTTAGTGAACGTATCTCATCTGGCTCGCGATACAGTGCATCGGCCACCAGGTGTGCCACCGCATCCCGATCCAACACGCCGAGGGGAAGCTGGCGGATATTCTTTTGCGCTTGCAGATCGTCAAGCAGCAGGCGCAGGGGATGCCCCGCTCCCACCTCGTTGCTGCGATAGGCGCCGATCAGCAGCAGGTGACTCAGCTCATGCGAGGTCACCAGACGGCGTAACAGTTCCAGGGTCGGTGTATCACTCCACTGCAGATCGTCGAGGAACAGCACCACCGGGCGTCCTTCCCCCGCAAACACGCGGAGAAATGCGGTTAGCACGATGTGCAGACGGTTACGCGCCTCCGCCGGCGGTAACTCCGCCACTGGGGGCTGATGGCCGATGATCAGTTCCAACTCCGGCACCAGATCCACTACCAGCCGCGCGTTCGGCGCCAGCGCATCCAGTAACCGCTGACGCCACTCCACCAGACACGCCTCCGGTTCCGCCAGGACTTGCTGAACCAGCCCGCGGAAGGTGGCGGTGAGGGCCGTGTAGGCTTCACCCTGCTGGAACTGGTTGAATTTGCCTTGGACAAGGAAACCCCGTTCGCGTACCAGAGGCCGGTCGATCTCGTTCACGAGGGCCGATTTACCAACACCGGAGTAGCCGTGTACCAGGCAGAACTCGGTGCCCCCTGCCACTGCTGCCTCGAACAGCTCGAGCAGCGCCTGGAGCTCAGGTTCGCGGCCGTACAGACCCTGCGGTACCAGGAACTTCTGCGCCACATCTTTTTTGCCCAGCTCAAAGGGCTCGATCTCCAGGCCCGCAGCAAGCACGTTAGCGCAGTGCGCCAGGTCGTACATCACCCCCTCAGCGCTCTGGTAACGTGCCTCGGGACTTTTTGCCAGCAGCTTGAGGACGATAGCCGATATCGCCTCAGGCACTTCGGGCGAAATCTCATGCGGTGCAGGCGGCAAACGGCTGATGTGGCTATGGACCCATTCCAACAGGTTGTCGGCCTGGAACGGCCATTTGCCGGTCAGCAGCTCAAACAGCAGTACGCCGAGCGAGTAATAGTCGGACCGGTAATCCAGGTCCCGATTCATACGTCCCGTCTGCTCCGGCGACATGTAGGGCAGCAGTCCGAGGCACCGCGACATCTGTAATGTCTGCCGCTCCTGTTCCAGCTCGGAGGCGATGCCGAAGCCGGCCAGGGCGATGGCGCCGTTGGCGGGATTGAAAAGTACATCTTCCGGGGTCAATGCCTTGTGCACGATATCGTGGGCGTGTATTCCACCCAGGATTCGGACAAGGCGCTGGGCTATGTCAAGCGACTCTACCAGGGGCAGGCCTTCGCCACTCGATTGGGCAAGACGGTCCTTAAGGGAGCTCTCGAACAGTTCACCGACCAGAGCCAGGTTACCACTGCCGTGGGGCAACACGGCATGCACCTTGCGCACCCCCTCTACCTCGGACAGGCGTTGAGTGATGCTCCCCTCTCGACGGATTTTGGCCACCTGCTGGCGGTCGGGATATTCGGTGTCGAAGGTCTCCACCGCCACCGCAACGCCATCGGCCAGGCTGCGGGCGCGATACACCACACGCCCGCCGGACCGGCGCAGGACCGAGCCAAGCTCGTAGCCGGGTAGTTGCAGTCCCGCTTTCTCCACGCTCCCTCCCTGGTTCTGAAGCTTCAGATATCGAACATACGGTTGAACGTGGCGGTATAGTCCTCGTGCGCGGTATCACGCAGGGGTTCACCGTGGCCACACAAAGCGTGTTTGAACGGCAGCGCCTTGAGTCGGGCGAAATCATCTCCCGCCGGTGAGGCCGCCTGGACCCAGACGGGGCCGAGATTCGCCGGCGTGAAAAACCCCATGTTCTGCATCAGCTCCCGTGAGGAGTCGGAGAAAAACTCGTCAGGGGTGAGCCAGTTTTGCAAAGCATCACAGGCGATGAGAATACCGCCAGCGCGATCGAGACGCAGGATACCCTCGGGTATCTGAGTGGTGTTGAATTCGAATATGGAGGCGTTCGAAATCGGTAACGGGCCGTTCGGGTTGAGAGTTTGCGTTGCCTTCAAGCCTGTATCGTGTTCCATACCGGGCATTGCCCAGTACTCAGCGCTGTAGCGATCCACATAAAACGGGTCGTCGCGTCCGTGCAAGGCACCCAGGCGGACCACGTCGGTAACCCGTCCGAGCCGATCGAGTTCGGCCAACCCCTCCTCGCTCAAGCGTACGCTGTTGACAATGATTAAGCGTTCGCCGTCCCGTACCACAACCATGTTGCGGCTAAACTTCCAGTCCATTCCCTGGAGAACGGTCTCCATGGCGCCGCTCACGAAAAAGACGTCTGGAAAGACCTCCTCAATGGCTCCATGGGGTAGTGCTGGTTGAAACTGATCCATTGCTTTGCTCCTCACTCCTCGTTGTTGTTGTACTTGAATCGGCCCACATAGCGGTACTCTTTAGCGTATTCGTTGAGATAGCCATTGAGGTAGCGCTGTTGGGCTTCATTGAGACGTCCATGTTGGATGTCTTCCATAGACTCTTTGCCGTCGCTGCTGTCCAGTCGCTTGAGATGAAACAGGGTCATATCTCGCCCGCCAAAGAAGCGCTTGAGATATTCGTGCAGGGGCCGTGCCTCCGACATGTCGAAAACCGCCCCATAAAGCCCTGTATATAACGGGTGCCTGGCCAGAGATTCGACATCGAACGCAGGATAGTCACCGGACGGTGGCATGAACGGCGGGTAGTCATCAGGCTGGTGGACCGGCTGCGCTTTAAGCGCTTGTATATAGTCGGAGTCAAGCCCGGCCTGGCGGGCACCGTCGACCACGATGTTAAGATAGCGGCGACTGGGTAGGCAGCGGTCATCGATAAACTCGGGCATACCGACGTAGGTAAGTGCGGAAATCCGTTCGCCGTCCGCCTCCACTTCAACGGTGATGCGATCATAGCCATGGCCATAGGCTTCCACGGCGTCCAAGGGTTGAAGGGACTCATCCGGACAGTCGTAGAGCACGCCGAGCACCCGGCTCCCAGCCTCTTCGCAATGCTCAATGTTGCCTACCCCACCCTCGTGGCGGAAGAAGTGCTGCACGTTAAAGCGCAAGCACCAACCGTGCAAGACCGCACGCCGTGCTGCCAACGGCTCCACACCCTTCGCCCGCAGGGAGGTCATGTTCATGTTGGAGCCAAAGCCAAAATAGCGAAACATATCGAAATCAACCTTCTAGCGAAAACTCACTGTGGTCAGCGCCCAGTCCAAAAGGCTGTGGCATATTGCGTACATAAGCTGTAACAATAGAGAGATCATAGGCGAACTTTTTTAAGTTTTGTTGCTCCCTCGTGGAAAAGACTTGTCATACGGCGGAGTCAGAGTCGGGGCATCCTTTCTCAGCTGGGATGCCTGGAGGACTGCTTCGAAAGTAGGAGCGATTTCCATACGATCCCCAAGACCCCAAAGCGGTTTAGGTACGCCAAACCAATTCAGCAGCGTGGCGGCAAAGGAGGTTGAATCGAAGGGAATGTCTCCGTCTGCCCTGAAGACAGACTGCTCTTTGACCCAGGGGGATACCATGATAGTCGGTACTCTCGGTCCCATCAGAT
>JAKSCN010000236.1 GCA_022360595.1 Chromatiales bacterium | reverse complement strand
GTTTCTTTAATTATGCGTTAATTAAAGGAGATACTTCTTTCAACCCTACCTAAAGCTTTCTTGATATCCATCTAATTCAAGTTGTTACTCACCAAACACCAGTTTTCTATAAACAATATGAGAAGATGGCTTAAATACCAGTGGGAAAAACCCTCATCTCACTGGTAGGGCACCACGTATTTTGGGGGGCAACTCTGTATTTGAATTAGCGAATTATAGATAAATACTATTAAGATTAAGTCATAACTTACCGTTGCATTTAGTAATTCATAATCATCTAGAATTTAAATTTTACCCTACCCCAGTTGTTGATTTGTTTTGAAGGCCGGCTAAATAATTTTTTAGGTATCGGGCTGATTATGCAGACATAAAATTCTAAATACTCTCAACCACCTTGAAAAACGTATTACTTGATAGATTGTCAGTGAATATTAAACAGGGAATTTCCCACGCCAATCTTTTGACGATTCACCTATATCTTGACAGATCTACCTTTCTATAAAGAAATCAGTAATTCATAGTGATAAACACAAGATAGAACGATCATGGCCTTAATAGTTATTTACGATCGCAAATGATCAGAGACTATCTGTAACTTCCCAGAGTAATAGATAAGAAACCCAACATTACTTATCTCACCAAAAGCTCATGTACTATTTCCGCAGCTATTTTGACTGACGGTGTTGGCTTCTGATTCAATCTGATTCTATACCCCACCCCCGGAAGTTTCGGCAGCCCATCAACATGAGATTGCAGCAAGAGTGATGGTGGGCATTGTGAGCGCCCTGTAACCGTAACAACAGCACCAGCTTCTGCTGCAATACGGAGTGCTTCCGAGCCGGCACTGACCAGAATCACTGAATAGGCGATAGATTGATTTTTCATAGCATCAGTTGCCAGGGCCCGATCCATTAACCATGCTTTTCAGCTGTCCACAATCACATATTTCTACTGATAGACATCTGGTCAACGGTTTCAGCTTTTGAAGAAATGGAGAAGAAATAGTATGCCTTTTGTAAGAATTTCCCTGGTGAAAGGAGCAACGGTCGACTTTAAACACCACATTAGCCAATCCATTCACCAAGCCCTCATTGACACTTTTGGGATTCCGGAAAATGATCTTTTTCAGATTATAGAAGAGTTGGATAACGACAATATAATTTATCCGCCGCAGTATCTAGGCATTCCCCATACAGAGAAGATGATATACATCCGGGTCACAGCAAAACTTGGCAGATCCACGCAGATGAAACAAGCGCTCTACAGAGCTATTGCGGATGAGATTTATCGACGAATCCAACATAACAGTAATAACCTGGTAATTTCATTGATAGAAAACAGCGAAGCAGACTGGTCATTCGGTAAGAGCGAAGCGCAACTAGTGAGAAACCACTGATTTGCGCACATAGATCTTTCAAGCGGTTTGGAAGCAGAGTAACCATTCATACAATACTGGACATAAGAGAAGAGATTCGTGGCTTTGACGACCATTGATGATTGCAAATGATGAGGGGCTATCTGTACCGGTAAACAAACGTTATAGTTATCTCCCTTTGTAGTACAGAACCCCTATTACCAAGATGCACCATCATTGAGGAGCACATGAGTCGATATTCAAAAAAACAGACTGTCTCAGCAGAGACTCAGGCTGAGGCCCTGAAGATCGCCAAAGGGAATCAACAGCCCGGTCAGACCAAGGAGCAGACCCGGCTCATTGCTCAGGGCATCCAGAAAGGGATTGATCAGTACAAGAAAAAGCAGAAAGCTAAAGCGCGCGAGTTAGATAAGCGGCTTAAGAGCACTCGTCAGAAAGCCGTTCCGGAAGCGGTAATTGAAGTCCAAGAGCGGATAGTCTACCGACAGCATTGGCTGCCCTGGTCGCTGTTAGTGGTCACTTGGTTGGGGATGGGAGGATATTTTTTCTTCCCTTAGAAGAAAGAAGCACCCAAAGTGATCGGCGCGGGGTCAAACCCAACACCTCGTATCGCCACTAACAGTGCAGACCATCAGCTTCGACCAGCCTCCCCAGCAACCTCCCTTCTAAACCTGAAACACTGCTCCTTTATACAGCCACCGGTTGCAGCTCAACCTACTCAAGGTATGATTACCCTCTTTCGTAAAGCGGCATTAACTCATGGATTCACACGTACGCGACATCATTCTCAGCGCCACCGGTGCTAATGATCTGTTTCTGGGCGGCACCATTCAGAGCCTGTGGAGTGGTTATGGCAGTATCGACCGCTACGGGCTGATCGGCTCGGATCTGAATACCGTGGTGGTCAAACACGTACGTTTACCCGATGAGAGCAGACATCCTCGCGGCTGGAACACCGACCTCTCTCACCAGCGCAAGCTCCACTCCTATCAGGTGGAGACCGCCTGGTATGAACATTGGGCCGCGCGATGTGATGATCACTGCCGTATTCCCCACTGTCTGGCCCTGGAGCATCACGATGATGAGGTGCTGATGGTGCTGGAAGACCTGGACAGCAGTGGTTACCCAGCCCGTAAAAACCATGTTACCGAGGATGAGATAGCCCTTTGCCTGAGCTGGCTGGCCAACTTTCATGCCACCTTCATGGGAGAGAGGCCGGAAGGGTTGTGGGAGATCGGCACCTATTGGCATCTGGATACCCGCCCGGATGAACTGGCCGCCATGGAGGAAGGAAAATTGAAACAGGCCGCCGGGGTTCTGGATCAAGTGCTGAATGATGCGCCGTTTCAAACCTTTGTGCATGGTGATGCCAAATTGGCCAATTTCTGTTTTTCACAGGATGGGGCTCAAGTGGCGGCAGTGGATTTTCAATACGTGGGTGGCGGTTGCGGCATGAAGGACGTCACCTACTTTATCAGTAGCTGTCTCGACGAAGCATCGTGCGAACGTTGGGAAGAGCCTCTGCTCAACACCTACTTTGCAGCCCTGAAACAGGCGTTGGCGCTACACCAGCCTCAAATAGACGCTGCTGCGGTGGAAGCAGCTTGGCGCCCTCTTTATAGCGTGGCCTGGACCGACTTCTATCGTTTCCTCAAAGGCTGGAGCCCGGGGCATTGGAAGATTCACCGATACAGCGAAAGGCTAGCTCATGAGGTGGTAAGCCGCTTGCAGCTTACTTAAAATCGGCACATCCCCTCTCCCTTTCAGGGAGCACCCTGTGGGCATAAAAGGGCTGGGGTAAGGGTAAATAAGTTCATGAATTATATAATACCCCCTCACCCCAACCCTCTCCCCTGTGGGGCGAGGGAGCTTTTTGAGACAGCAGCAATATAAATTTACTCAACTGCTCTAATGCATGTGGAGCATATCAACTATTTACGTTCATATGCGGACGATGGAAAAAACATGGGTAATCGAGAAATGTTTAGTGATGATGAACTCCAGGCACTGGCCCAACAGGCCATGGATGCCGCTCAGGCCGCAGGACGTATCATCACAGCTCACCGTCAAACCAATATCCAGGTACACCACAAAGAGACAGGCACCAGCATTGCCTCTCAGGTTGTCACTGAGGTGGATCACAAGGCCCAGGCCGCCATTCTGGCGCTGTTGGAACCCACCTGCAGCGAACACAACCTTGCCCTGCTCACAGAGGAGTCCCCCGATGACGGACAACGCCAGGAAAAACCGGCCTTCTGGTCTATCGACCCCATGGACGGCACCCTGGCCTTTGTCAACGGCACACCCGGCTTTGCCGTCTCCATTGCCCTGGTGACCCGCAACGGCACTCCCCTCATCGGCGTCGTCTATGATCCAGTTGAGCAAACCCTGTTTCATGCCATTCACCACCAGGGAGCCTACAAAGATGGACAACCCATCCAGGTCCCCGCACTGGACCCGAAACAGCCTCTGATCCTGCGTACCGACTTCAGCTTTCAGGCCCACCCCTGGCTGGAACAGACCCAAACCGGTCTGGATGAGATAGCTCGCCAGCTCGGCCTCAACGGCAGCGAGATTCAGTATCGTATAGGGGCAGTAATGAACGCCTGTGGCATTCTCGAACCCCCCAACAGCTGCTACTTCAAGTATCCCCGCACCGGCAATAGCGGCGGCAGCTTATGGGACTATGCCGCTACCGCCTGCCTCTATAATGAAGCTGGAGCCGTGGCTGCTGACATTTACGGCCAGCCCATGGACCTTAACCGGCCGGATAGCACCTTTATGAATCATCGGGGACTACTGTTTGCCAGTCATCAGGCGCTGGCCGAGCGGATCATTGCCCTGAACCAAACCTTGGT
>JAKSCN010000486.1 GCA_022360595.1 Chromatiales bacterium | reverse complement strand
GATCGATCACCCAATCCGGACGGGCGCCCGGTTTATCGATCTTATTGACCACCACAATAGGGTGCAGCCCGTGATCAAAGGCTTTCTGGGTTACAAACCGGGTCTGCGGCATGGGGCCCTCTTGGGCATCCACCAGCAACAGCACCGAATCGACCATCGAGAGCACACGCTCAACCTCTCCGCCGAAGTCGGCATGGCCGGGAGTGTCGACGATATTGATACGGTAGTCATTCCAACGAATGGCAGTATTCTTGGAGAGGATGGTGATTCCGCGCTCCTTCTCCTGGTCATTCGAGTCCATGACTCGCTCAACCTCACCAAAGCGCTCACCCAACGTACCGGACTGTTTCAGCAACTCATCAACCAGGGTGGTCTTCCCGTGGTCAACATGTGCGATGATCGCAATATTGCGTAATTTGGTGATATCAGATTGCTGTGACATAAATTCTGCCCGATGCAGGCCCCGAAATGCGGCCTGTCCTTAAGATAAAAAATTGCGCGGATTATATACTGCTGGTGCTGATGACGTACTACTGTTTTTATGAATAACGCCCGGGCTGTTCTACAGCCAAACACAGAAAACACATTTTTTCATTTAAAATCAAAACACTAGCGATTAAAAAACATCTTATCCAACAACACTGACAACAGCTTTTTTCAACAAACAGCTCCGCCGATACACCCGCAAGATAGGATTGTGGTACCTTTTCCACCTTCCATGAGAACCAATAAGAGTGCCGGTATGTCAGTATTATTAGAATTTGCCATGTTCCCCACCGACCGGGGCGAGAGCGTCAGCCAAGAGGTCTCCAAGGTCATTGAGATGATCCGGGAGAGTGGCGCCAGCTATCAGCTCACCCCCATGGGCACCATTATCGAGACCGACACCCTGGAACAGACACTAGCGCTGGTACAGCAAGCCTATCAGGTGTTGGAGAAAGAGGGCTGCCAACGGGTCTACTCCTCGCTCAAACTCGATATCAGGCCTGGCAAAGATAACCGTCTCGCCGGTAAAGTGGCATCTATTCAAGATAAGATAGGCGACGTCAATAGCTGAGCAGCACAATGAAGACATTCCAGGAGAGTTTTGTAGTCAATACCCGCGGACGTGACACCTATAACGTCAGTCGCGAGGTGGAGCGTATCGTGGCCTCATCGGACATCCGTAGCGGCCTCTGCCACATCTTTACCCACCACACCAGCGCCTCACTCATTCTGTGTGAGAACGCCGATCCGTCGGTACGCCGCGACCTGGAGTACTTTATGGCGCGAACCGTGCTGGACGGTGATCCCAACTATGAGCACAGTCTGGAGGGGCCGGACGATATGTCGGCTCATATCCGCTCCATTCTCACCAATATGGATCTAACCATTCCCGTGAGCGGCGGTGAAGCCGCACTGGGCACCTGGCAGGGAATTTTTCTCTGGGAGCACCGCACCCACAGCCATCAGCGCAAAATTACCGTGACCGTACAGGGT
>JAKSCN010000098.1 GCA_022360595.1 Chromatiales bacterium | reverse complement strand
TTTCAAAATATAGGCGGCAACCTTAGTCATAACACCGGTTTTATCGAGACCCGCCCCGATAATCATCACCGCAATAATAGACATCACCGCATTGGAGGCAAAACCGTCAAACAGGTGGTTGGTATCGACCAGTCCCTGCTGCAATCCCATCAGCGGTGCAAACAGGGATGACAACCCCAACAGCACCATCACACTCACAGCGGCCACATCCACACTCACCACTTCAAAGGCAAACAGATAGATAGTGAGAACCAAAACACAGGTCACCCAGGCAATCTCTATACTGGGCACAACAGTCGCCAATCCCAGGGCGATAGCCAAAAATACAGCAGCAGCAATTAGCTGCCTGGTGGTTGGTTTTTTTGTTTTAGCAGTAGTCTGTTCTTCATCGGCCAATGCGATCACGGCAAGCGCTCCTTAAGCGGGTTCGGGATAATTCATATAAAGCAGGCTAAGTGCCAACGGAGCATCCGGAAGGGCGTAACTCATCACGACAGATCATTCCACTAGGGTCTGGAACACTAAGGAAATAATCCAAATATCCTGCCACGGCGCCCCTAAATCGGGACAATCCGCTGGTAGACCAAACATACTGCATGGCACACCAAAGGGCGCATATACTGCATTGCGGAACAAACAAATACTAATGATTATTGATATGCTAATATTCCCCTATGGAATATAAAAAATTACCCGACCTGAATGGGCTGGCCACCCTGAAGGCCGTTGTTGAGCTGGGCGGTGTCGCCGAAGCAGGGCGGGCCCTGCACATTGGGCAACCCGCTGTAACCAAGCGGCTGCGTGCGCTGGATCAGTGCTACGAGGTCGATCTCATGCAGCGAAAAGGTCGGCGCCTGGAGCTGACCCCTGCCGGGGAGAAGGTGTACGCCTATGCCCGCCTGATACTGGCCCATCAGCGCTCACTGCTCGACGACCTGGCCTCATTGAGCGTCGGTCAGAACAGATTGCGCCTCGATTTCACCTCCGCCATTGGCGAGCACATTCTGCCCGATCTGCTGCTTCGTTTTGCCGACGAATACCCGGAGTACCACATCGAAAGCCGCATGGGCTACACGCGCCGCATCCAGACCCGCCTTGCCACCGGTCTCTCCGATCTGGCGCTTCTGGAACAGGCCCCGGATCACCCGAACATTCTGGTGCAAAAATGGCTGGATGATGAAGTCGTGCTGGTCTGCGGGCGCGCCCACCCGCTTTGGGGTAGTGACATGATTCCGGTAACCCAACTCACCCAGCTGAGCTATGTACTCCGGGAGAAGCGCTCCTCCACCCGCATCACCCTCGACAAGGCGCTGCATGATATCGGAATCGAACAGTTGCCGATTACCATGGAAGTAGGCTCTACCGACACCATTGTCGAGATGCTACAGCGCGGCAAATACGTCAGCTTTCTACCAAGTTTTGTGGTTGAAGAACCACTACAGACCCACAACCTCTACCACATCAAAATTGAAGGGCTGCGCATCAATCGCACGCTGTGGATTGCGCGCACCCGCTCAAACTTGAACAACGCCGTCTCGGAAGCATTCGTACAGCTGCTGCACGATAAGAGACACACCGCTGGCTAACCTATCTCGTCAGACCGCACACCAAAGAAAGCGGCATAGAGCGTCGGGACTACAACCAACGTCAACACCGTTGCAAAACTCAATCCCGCAATGATGACCACCGCCAGGCTCTTGAAAAACGGGTCCCACAGCAACGGCACCACACCAAGAACGGTGGTCAGCACGCCCAGCGTAACAGGACGCACACGGCTCACTGCCGCATCGACAACGGCGTTCATTCGCGCCTTCCCCTCCCCGATCTGGCTGTCGGTCTCATCGATAAGCACAATTGCATTTTTGATCAACATGCCGGTAAGGCTCAAAACGGCAAGAATTGCCATGAACTCCATCGGCGTCTGAGTAGCGATCAAACCATAGACGACCCCAATCAGCGCCAACGGCACAGTCAGCCAGATGATGAGAGGCTGGCGCACGGCATTGAACAGCAGGAACACCACGACGATCATTGCGCCAAAACCGACCGGCATGGTGGCGGCCAAACCTGCGTTGGCCTCGGCGCTATCGCCTTGTTGCCCCCGCCACGCCAGGCTGTATCCCTCAGGCAAGGAGATTGATTCAACACCAGCACGCACTTGATTAAACAGATCAACAGCGTTGACGCCCGCAGCAGGATCGGCCTGAGCGGTAATAGCCAGGGAACGGTCGATGCGATTCAAGCGCGGATTGGCAAACACCACCTCAAAATCATCCACCACCTGGGTGATAGGTACATAGCGCCCCGAGGAGGGGCTGTAGATCTGCACATCCCGCAAGTTGTCGATATCGCTGCGAAATTCGGTATAGGGGCGAAACAGTATTTTACGCAACTCATCTTCTTCACGGTAAATCCCAATGGCAGTGCCGTTGTATAGCGCGGTAATCGCCTGCGCCACATCGCCTTGGGAGAGTCCCAGCCGGCGCGCATGCTCCTCGTTAACACGCGGCTGCACCACTTTGACCTGCTCACCCCAATCATCCTTGACGCTAATCGCACCAGCTTCAGCAAACACTCCCTTGGCCTTTTCAGAGAGTTGACGCAGTATCGTGGCATCCGGCCCTGTAAACCGCGCTTCGATCAGACTACCGCCACCCGGCCCCAACACAAACTTCCACGCCTTCGCGAGGCTATCGGGATAGTGACCGTCAATGTGCTCCTGAATAACAGGCAGCAGCGAATCGATCTGGCTGAAATGTTCTACATCAACCAATATCTGGCCGTACGCCGGGTTTGCACTCTCCGACGAGTAAGTCAACATAAACCGCAAATGCCCACCGCCAACCACAGCGTTGGTGCCGGTTACCCCGTTAAGTGTGCGAACCCAGTGTCCGATTTTCTCAATATCCTGGGTCGTCTGCGCAACATCGGTGCTCTCCGGCAGCGTATAGTCGATAACAAACTGCGCACGCGTGGAGGTGGGGAAAAAACCTTGAGGCACATAGCCAAAAGAAGCCACCGCCGAGCCGAACAGCACAATGACCACGGCCAAAGTAACCCAGCGGGCGTGAATGGCGCGCCTCAGCAAGCGGCGATATAGCTGTAGCGGCTTACTCTCACGACTCCCTGCAGTTTCATTATCAGCCCCGGGATTGGACACCCCGGGCTTCAGTAACAACGTACAGAAATAGGGAGTCAGCCAGACCGCCACCAGCCAGCTAAACAGCAACGCAATGGTGATCGTCCAAAACAGCGAGCCAGCGTACTCCCCGGTACTATCGGGTGAAAAGCCGATCGGAGAGAAAGCAAGAAAACCGACAATCGTGCCACCCAGCAACGGCCACTTGGTGCGCTCAACAATAGCGACGGCCGAGCTCGCGGCACTCTCGCCTTTTTTCACCCGCACCAACGTCCCCTCCACCACCACAATCGCATTATCAACCAGCATACCCAATGCGATAATCAGCGCGCCGAGGGAGACACGTTGCATGTCCAGGTTGAAGAGATACATGCCAAAAAGCGTACCGGCAACAGTTACCAGCAGAATGCCTCCCATTAGCAGACCACTGCGCAATCCCATAAAAATAAGTAGCGTACCGACAACGATAATCAGCGCCAGCATAACGTTACCGACAAAGTCATCGACCGACACTCTCACTGATGAGGACTGATCAGAAACGAAGTGCAGTTCGATACCAATGGGGCGTAGCGACTCCAGCTCATCAATACGGCTCCGCACCGCATCCCCCATGGTTACAACATTGCCCCCAAGGCTGTTTGATATGCCAATACCGATAGCGGGCTGCCCATCCCTGAACAGCCGGGTACCCGCCGGTTCCTTCAGACCACGGCGAACGGTGGCAATATCGCGTAACCGAAACGATCCCCCCCCCTGGGCGCCGGGAATGATGAGATTCTCAATAGCCGTCAGCGAGTCGATCGCCACTGCCGGGCGTATTTCCAATCGCTGAATGCCCACAACCACACTCCCCCCAGGGGTGATCAGGTTCTGCCCTTCGATGAGCTGCGATATCTGTTTGGATGACAGCCCCAACTGACTCAACCGACTGGGCGAATACTCCACATAAATAACCTGCTCAGGCACGCCAACCAGATTCACCTTGGACACACCGGGCACCAACACCAACTCTTTCTGCAACGCCTTGGCATAAGCATGGAGTTCCGGCAGGGAATAACCTTCACCGGTAATCACGTAGTACTGAGCAAACACATCGCCAAAATCGTCGTAAACCTTAGCCGGCCCGGCATTGGGGGGAAGACGGGATTCGGTATCTGAGATCTTCGCGCGCAACTGCGTGAAGCGCTGATTGAGCTCGGATCGCGTTTTAGCCGCCGCAATCTCAAATTCAATCATCACCTCCGACCTGCCAATATATGACTTCGACTTGATCTCCTTAACCCCTGCCAACTGCTGCAGCGCATTTTCGATAACGTCGGTAACCTCATCGGCCACCTCCTCTGCACTGGCGCCGGGGTAAGGGGTGATAATCTGCACCTGGCGGATAATAAACTCCGGGTCCTCAAAACGCGGCAGCGCCTGATAGGCAAAGTAGCCTGCCAGCAGAATCAGTCCGGTAACAAGCGCACTGACAAGGCGCTTTTCAATAGCGAAACTGGCGAGATTCATAGACTTACTGCCCCACCGCCACCATGAGCCTGACAACCATGTCTTCCCGCAGATATGAAACGCCGGCGGTCACTATAATATCCCCCTCACCCAATCCGTTGGTAATAATCACTTCATCCCCGGAAAGCCCTTCTATAGTCACGGCACGCTTATTCACAGTGTTGCCGGGCTGCCTTACCACCCACACATAAGCGGAACCGTCCGGCTCCGCGGCAAGGGCCGAAGCCGGCACCGTTAAAGCACGCTGCTCTGGTATCTCAGCCGTTATCACTACACTGCCCGTCATACCCGGTAGTACAGTGATATCTTGCGGAGAGGGTATCGACACCCTGCCTCGGAATGTCTGTGTGGCGGCATCAGCCTGGGTCGAAAATTCAACGAACTCGGCTGCATACTCCTTGCCCGGGGCGCTATCCAGTAACGCCGTAATAACACTTTGTGTATGCCGGGTATGCCGCGCCACATCCGGGCCCGGCACATCGAACTGCAGATCAATAGTCTCAAGTTTCTGCAGAACGGCAATCTCGCTGTTAGCCTGCACATTAGCAAAGTTATCCACGCTACGGCTCGCGACAACACCATCAAAAGGCGCACGAAGCGTGGCGTCGGAGAGATCATTCCGGGCTTTTGCAACCTGAGTTTCCAACCCACGAATCACAGCCTCCTGGGCTTCAACATCCTCACTACGCGCACCCACCGTACCTTTAATCAGCTCCTGACGGGCCGCTTTTAGATTTGCCTCATCCGCAACCAATTTCGCCTGCTCGCTATCGAGATCGGCGCGAGCAATCGAACCCGCTTTCACGAGAGACCTGATACGCGCAACCTGCTTACGCTGGGCCTCTACCTGCGCCTCGGCCGCACGCACTTTGGCCTCCATAGAGGCCCTATCCTCCCTGCGCGCTCCGGCAACCATGGCGGTGAGCTGCGATGACGCCTGCTCCAGCTGACTTTCAAGCTGCGCTACAGCGGTCTCGAAGTCGCGTTTATCGAGTTGCGCAATAACATCACCCCGCTTCACTTTCATGGCCGCGCGAATCGGCAGCTCGACAATGCGCCCCGACACACGAAATGAAAGCTCTGCCTGTTGTGCAGGCAGTACAACAGCCGGGTAAGCTCGGCGAATCTCGGATGGCGCCGATCCCACCACAACAGTGCGCACAGGGCGAATAACTTCAGCCTTTTCCGTATCGGCACTGTCACTGCAGGCCGCCAGTAGGAGTGCGGCAGCTATGGAAATTGGGGCAAATGCAAAACGCATTCGCA
>JAKSCN010000314.1 GCA_022360595.1 Chromatiales bacterium | reverse complement strand
TCAATAACCGGCTCAACCCAAGCTGGGCAACCCACGACAGGACACTCGATCTCTGGACCGAATGCAAAGCCGCCATCAAAAACAGCCGGACGGACCTGGTTCCAGTTGCGCATACCGTCATAACAGTCGGTTTGATAACCGCGGAAGGTAAACGGTCTATCGGAAGCAGGACTGTTACCAAACTGACAATGGGTTGGACGACTCTCATCCCAGCTATCCGTTACTGTTGAGTCGAGCACATTGCCATCGGCATCTTTGAGCAGCACGGTTACACCGGGAATACCGGGCTCCCAAGGCTCTGGTCCGCCATACTCGGGATCATCCTCAGCCCGAGTCACCGAGTAGTAGACAACACCCGAAATCCCACCATTTTCATTGGCGCCGTAGGGTGCTTTACCCCACTCGATAACACTGGTCTGCCCCAGGAAGCCTTGAAAGCCTTGTGTCAGTACCGGGCCAAGCTCTGTGCGGTAGGGTGCACCGGGATACGGGATGACACTATCCGGATCGGTTGGATCACCTTGCGACTGTGGACTCAACAGCCCCTCCCACGACCAAGGGTCAGTGAAGTCGACAGGGCCACCATCATCCACGGTCATGGTGGCGCCTGTTGCTTTGAAGCGTGCGAAGTCTACTTCCGCAACCAGCCAACTGAAGAATGGAAAAACCTGATCAAAAGGGACAAAGCCTTCACCATCGGTTGGCATCTCTTGATAGACACTGCCATCACGCCAACGCAGGAGCACCGCTTGTTCAAGCAGTGGTGACTCGCCTTCATCACGGAATCCGTCTGCATCTTCATCGTAGAAGACATGATTCTCCAACCGGGTAAACCACTGATTGACCGGCACATCACCGAGATTGCAACTGGTCAGATCATTACAGGTTGTACCATCCTCATTCACTATCACTGTATGAAAGGCGAAGATGAGATCTAATGCATCGTCCCAAATAACCAGTTCATAAGCCCCTGGCGGCACATTGGGGATCTCGAATACACCACCTTCACCGGTTCTTTTCGCAAATACGGCTCGCCCTTCACCAGCAGCGCCCAGGTTCAAACCGACCCAAGGTCTCGTGTGAGGAAAAGGAGCGCCATTGTAGAACGCGGTTTCAGGCGGACGTGAGAGATGTTGATTAAGCACCTGGCCACTGATCGTGGTGCCACCGGTGAGTACACTGCTATCAACATAAGGGTTATTCTTTCCCGCCGGCACAAAACCGAAAGAGGTGTGTGGACCGGGAGGGCCAAACTCAGCAAAATAGTTGGGTTCATTCGCTTTTACCCAGGCGTCGATAATTCTTGACCCTTCAATAGTCGAGGTCTGAATCCAGTTGGACGAGGTAAAGGTTCCAGGGAAGTCGGGATCAAGAACAGCATTCGGCGGTGAGATAATCACACCATACTTGCCCGGCGCCAGATTCTCGATGGTGACAAAGCCATCCGCATCGGTGTAACAACCACTCCCTTGCTCAAGCACGGTACCGTCTGGGTTGTAAGTCGTACATAGCGGATTGCCGTAAGCATCAAGGGATTGCACCCCCGCCGATGCACCGTAGCGCCCGCCGGCATCTTCAAGAATCACTTTGAAGTTTTCCAGCCCCTGCTCGCCTTGATCCCAAACACTATTGATCGGCGCGATATCCTCATGCACTTGCACAACAATACGGGCGGTGGGTATAGGGTTCTTGTTGACGTAAACCGTGACTTCACCCTGTCCGGGCGCGATCTGTGCACCGCCGAGTGAATAGCCCTGACCGGGCAGGACGGATATATAGTGATGCTTGCTGTCATCCAGGTTAGGGGTATTGTTCTGATCGCCTTTGGCAATGACAGGCATGTAGCTCTGATGGAAACCGACAGACAAAGTGCTGCCCTGCTCCCAGTTCGGATCAATCACCGGCATATTGCTGGTGTCGAGCTCTATCTCCCCATTGTTATCCAATTGGACACGGTAGGTCTTATCCTCTTCCACCAACCAGCGGTAGTCGGTCAGCACCGTCTCGGTCGCGGGTGTTGTGGTGTTATCCACCCCGACAACCGTAACTGTCACTTCACCGGCTAGCGCGGACATAAACGGCGCTGCCATCAAAATTCCACTGATCACCATGGCCCGCTGGTGGTTTGATCGTTCCACTACTCGGTTAAAGATATTCATCTCGGCTCCCTCGCCTTATCCAGCTTTCACTTTGAACATGACTATTTGCCTGAGGTGGGGATTGCGATATAGAGGTTGAAATACCACTAATGCACCAAAAGCCCCATTCATCCAACGACAACCAATACGGCTCTCCCAGAGAGCCCACAACTCACAGCTTGTCTTATTTGGTAGCTGTAAGCTTATGTGATCAGGCTTTTGAAATTAGGTAGCAATAGACCCTATATTCTGGAGAAGAATCCTGTAGATTAACCGATGGGCCAACACGAGATTGATTGTCACTATCATCCCGAAAAAGAGTGCGTCAACAACAGCATCGCATCACTCTTTTACAACCAATGAATTTTCTAATACGAAAATGGAGATAGTGAGCATGTAAATGCCAGGGCTTGTTAACAGCCCTACTAAGAGGGGGTTATTCCTTTAGTCGCAAGCGAACCTTCTAATCTCGCTATTACCTCATCCACGCACGAAGAGGAGCCTTTGGAGATAAAGCAGTCGGCGCCATGTTTGAACGCGGCCTGGCGATATTCGGGAATATCATGATTTGACAAAATGACAACCACCACTTCCCCAACGCGGAGCTTTATGCTTTTAGTCAAGGTAATGCCATCGATGCCTGGTAACTTAATATCCATCAAAATAATATCGGGCTTGCACCTGTCGACCATGTCAAGCACCTGCAAACCATCATCAACCAACTCCAAGTGCATAGTGGGAAAATGCTGATGGATAACTTTAGATAATGTCTCGCTGAAAACCGCGCTATCCTCAACGATAAGTGTGCAAAATAGACGATGTTCACTTTTCTTATGCATTCTCCAGCCCGCCAAAGCCATAGGTATTATCTGGATATTAAAACACTAGAAAACCGCCTTGTCGGTCAGGCCAACACCCCATAAAAGACCCCCCTATGCTGTATACAACACCTACGCTATTTGGGTTATTGCTTTTTTTGTGAAACAGTACTAAACCAATACTATCAACTCAATTAACACTCTTCGCTAACTGACCATAGAACAGACAAGCAATTTCGGGTATCGCCTGGTGTAGGACATAAATTCGATAATAAAGAGCAATATAGGGGCCCCATCATGAAGAAACTAAAGGTATTCATTGCTGAAGATCATACTATTTTAAGAGAAGGACTGAAGTCGCTCTTGCAGACCGACAGCGATATAGAGATCGTTGGAGAGGCGGTGAACGGCCACGAAGCAATCCAGAGTATTATAAAACTGTGCCCCGATCTGGTACTAATGGATCTCTCCATGCCGCATATCAACGGCACTGAAGTGATTAATAGCGTTAAGAGACGTGAACCAGACATTAAAATCATTGCGTTAACGGTACATAAATCGGAAGAGTATGTTAGAGCCACCTTGAATGCAAAGGCCGATGGCTATGTTTTAAAAGAGGATACCCATCAAGAACTGCTGACAGCCATCAAAAGTGTAATGAACGGCAAGATCTTTTTAAGCCCCGGCATCTGTGGCAAAGTGCTGACAGGGTTTCTGGATAAAAACAACTCTTCTCAAATTGCGGAGACATCCTGGGACTTGTTGACCGAGCGCGAACGGCAGGTCATTAAACTGATTGCCGAGGGGAGTAAAAATGCTGAAATCGCAGATCGCTTATCCCTCAGCATCAAAACGGTTGAGAAACACAGATCCAATTTAATGAGAAAGCTGGATCTCCACAACGCCTCTGCAATAACCTCTTACGCCATTGAGAACGGCTTAATCGGTTAACCTTCGTGCATGGGTTAACAGCTAGCACCTACTCTTTTCGAGGGAACCTCTGATTAATTCGTGAGCGAAATGATCAGAAGTTCCCGAGGGTATTTTAGGGCCTGTTAACACTAGTTGCTCCAAACACCTCGTATTATGGTTCCCTTTCCAGGTTCAGAGC
>JAKSCN010000223.1 GCA_022360595.1 Chromatiales bacterium | reverse complement strand
TCGGAGGCGATCTTGAACGCCCCCGGGCAACCATCCAGGGTGATGGTTTTGGTGCCCAAGTCGGTGTATTGATCGCTGGTGTACTGTTGGCGAAAGGATACTTCGTAACGGTTGTTGGCTAGCTGAGTCACCTTGATATTATCGATGGCAATCTGCTGATTGGGGCGGTTGGCAAAGATACGTGCCTTATAATCCTTCCAAGCGTTGTGGTCGCGCCCTTTGGGATCGACAAAGTGCCCGGCATAGCGGTCGATATAGCTATTGATATCGCCTCGTTCCCAAGCGTTGACCCAGCCGCTAAGAAACTCGTTCACACTGTCATCGATGTAGTTGCCGATCGGCAGGCGCTCGAATGACTCGGTCAGCAACTGCAACTTGCCATTGTCATTCTTAAAGTAGAGCTGCTTCTCCCCCACGGAGATGATGTTTTTGGCGCAGTAGTACTGTTTGAACTCAAACACCACTTGCTGACCATCCTCTTTAAAGATGTAGACGTTATCTGTCTCGATGTTCTTTTCCGGATAGAGGTTATCTAAACGCTGCTTATGCTGAATCCATGCGCTTTTACCTTTTCCCCCAGCGCTCTTGAAGTCGGGGTGGAGGAAGCTGGTCAGTTTTTTCGAGTTTCCCACCTCCCAGGCGTTGATAAACTCATCCAGGGTATTCAACAGCTTTTCACGTTGCTTGTTATATTCCGGTTCACTCACAAACTCAGCGTTTTTGGTAATGATAACCGGCGTGTTCTGCCCCAGAATTTTCTGTAGCTCGCTGATCTCGTTGTTGTTGAAGGCGACACAGCCACGGGTTGTGTTTTTGTTGGGATCGTCATAGGCGCGTCCATGCAGCCAGATACCGCTGCCGTTGCGCCCTTCAATCTTATCGAGCGGGTTGGGGTAATCGATGGGGAAAGCGCCGCTACCGTATATCGGCGCCAGGTTCTCATCGGGAATAAACGAAGTGATGCGATAGACCCCTTCCGGTGTGCGCTTATCGCCCTCGCGGAGCTTATCGCCACCGTTCTCACCGAACAGCAGGTTATCGAAGCTGCGCAGCAGTCGGGGCTTATTGTCTTTTATATCGACCAGGTAAGCCGCCTTAGTCGACTTATCAACAAGTACCGTGGTATTAACATCGCCATCCCGGGAGAAGATGTGGCTGGGTATCTGGGCGGCGTGAACTGATAGACTCATCCCTGCTATCAAGAGAGAAACGAGCTTATTGATAGGTCTTCTGATCTGTTTCATCTGTTCTTATTAAGATAAATGCGCAATAGCGGCTTAACACCCCAAAATATTGCACATTCTACATTCGTAGTCAGGTACCGGCAAATCAGAAATTCTGTAGTATAATCACTGAATTAAGTTACCTTACAAAGTAGAAAAGCGGGTTATGAAAAAGATTGCCATCTCGACTATCAGACGTGTACTTGTGGCGGGTTGCCTAGCGTTCCTTGCCGCGTTCAACAGCTATGCAACTACCTTGAACCAAGAGCTTAACACCTTGATTAAACAGGGTAAGTATGACGAAGCCCTCGCTGATATCGAAAAGCGTCAAGCTGAAGGTGATGAACATCCCTCGCTAGAGCTGTTAAAGGGCGCTGTACTGGTACGCAGAGGTGATCTTGATAAAGCGATGATGATTTTTGACCGCTTGGTCAAACTACACCCCAATGATGCCGCAATTTTTAACAATATCGGCGTGATTCATGCGGAGAAGGGCGATATGGTGAATGCCCGCCAAGCCTTTGAGAAAGCGCTTGAGATCAGCCCCAACTATGAACAGGCGCTCTATAACCTAGGCGATGTTTACGCTGAACTGGCCTGCCGTACCTACGGCAAAATCGATAAACCACAAACGGGTATCGTACCTGCCTTCTGCCATCCCGAAACCGATAAAGCTCAACCGATCGCAGCCAAACCTGTTGAAATGGGCGCTGAGCAGAAACAGGTGTTTGCCGCGGTTGAGCAGTGGCAAGCCAACTGGTCAGCCCAGAACGTAAGTGGTTATCTGGCCAGCTACTCCGAAAGCTTCAAACCGGCAAAGATGAGCCGGGAAACCTGGGTCAAAAAACGTGAAAAAGCCCTGCAACGCCCTGAATGGATCAAAGTGGTGCTGGCCGACCCTCAAGTAAGCGTTGCAGATAATCAAGCTGAAGTGAAATTTATCCAGCGTTACACCGCCAGCAACTACCAGGATGTGGTGATGAAGCAGCTCACCCTGTCTCAGGAAGCGGATGGCTGGAAGATTGTGAAAGAGGTCGTGAAGTAGTCGAGGAAGATACGCCTGAATTACGGAGCGGGCCCCACAGCTCCCTCTCCCTCCGGGAGAGGGTTGGGGTGAGGGGAATCAAAAAGCAATCTATCAATTTTAATCACCCTCACCCTAGCCTTTTTATGCTCTCGGGGTGCTCCCTCGAAGGGAGAGGGTAAACAAGATTCCGGTTTTTCATATCTCAAACCAATGTAGTTTGTTCAAGACTTGCATCCGGCAAAGATATTGAGGCAATTCCTTCAGACGTTAAAGGACACCTCGCCACCCTTTTCATATTCACCACAAATTATTGATCCGAATAAGCTCATGGCCCCCTTGGTGGAGGCAGAGCATCGCCTCGCCGGATTCGATATAGACGTAATCAAACCTCTCCTCTTCCTGCCAATAGGGTTCGAGTATATCGGTGGTGAATGTTAAAGCAGATCTCCTCTCCAGCTTTGGCACCGGCATGTTCTCATAGATCAGCAGAATATTGGTCTGAAACTTTTCAAACCCTGCCTTTCTGAACTTCTCGGTTTTGTTCGATACAATCGTCTGGATGGCGCTGGCAAAGTCCTGTGCCGCATGTTCACTGACCCAGCTACAATCGGTCAATTTAGAGGACTCGATAATCTCCAGAATCTCCTCTATCGACTTCTTCTCACCAAACTTGAACAGCGACCTGTCGATGACAACATCCGGGTCCAAGTTAGCGGCAATAGCCAGAGCCTTGGCATAATCGGTGGGAATAGCTTCGGTAATCTCCACCCCCCAGTCGCGGCCTGCAATCCTGATGTGAAAGTCGGGCCTTTCGCGCTTGGTGAGTGACAAGGGAAAATCGATACGCTCTTGCTGATTGAGCGTCGCCAAAAAACGAAGAATGGACCAGCGTTCGCGATCCTCAGTGGTGCGTCCCTCGTGTCGGGGTGGAACCGTTATATCGATCTCTGCGAGCTTCAGGTTCAACTCTGCCGCTCCGCTTGCACTTAAATTCACCATACGCTCTATTAAGTATAGCGTTGAGTCAACTGGTTTGGGCAAAGCGGCTAGAATGAAGTAGGGCCTCCTTTATCCACAGCCCAGTTCAACTTCTCATAAAATCTTTTTCTACATCATAGTACACAACTGGCGGGAAGTTGGGATTCTACCCGGTAAATTGAAAGGTTTGCTATAGGCGAAGTCGGATGTTAAGGCTGGTCAAACTTCCCGACATAAGCAGCCCATAACTCAGTAAACATCGTGTTTGCATACTGCTCTGCGAAAGTTTCGCCGCCTCTCATGACGTTTTGTTTTCTACTGCGAAGTTTATCGATGTGATGCCCCAACTCGTGCAGAAAAATGTGCAACAGCATAAAAGCCTTTGCTTGTGACTTAGTGAAATGGCATAACCAATCGTCACCACGCTTTTCATAAACCACCCCAAGCCTATCAAAATGCCATTGATGCTCACTGAAATAGTCATCAGTAAACTCGGTCCACAATGCTTCCGGCCAGGCAGATAACCAAATAATACCTGTCCCTTCATAGCTGAAGTGTCTATACAAACCATCAAAGGCACTACTGCCAGCGTCCAAAATAACAGACTTTATGCCGATCGAAATGTCATCCCAATCGGGAATCAGGTCGGTAAAGTCATGGATATCCTTTTTCGTAATGACATGTTTGTAACCCTTATCCGGTCGTACACGATCAACGACATAACCCTCACGAGCCGTCTTTAAGTGATTGTTCTTACGCTGTGTCAGACCACCAATCACTTTTGGTGATGTCTTCCTGTTATATCGAGGTCTCATATTTCTTTTGCCTCAACGATTGAATTGAGTGATTGGATCATTGCAGTTATTGCTTGGCAGAAACCAACCAACATAATTATGTTTT
>JAKSCN010000637.1 GCA_022360595.1 Chromatiales bacterium | reverse complement strand
ATTCCAACAGAACGCCTGGTTCAGGAATAGGCATCACTGCTCACGAAGTTCCAACGGTCTATATCATCGATGACAATCAATATAAGCGTGCAATAAAAATCGTGGGCGCATTTGACCCTCAGTTCATGCGGGCAATCAGCAAGTCACCTCTGGGTGGGGTATCCATCGTCAAGCTTGGTATCGTCTTAGCGGTAATGCTGATCGCGTCAATCACAGCCGGGATGAACTTTTGGTAGTGCAAAACCTGTTACTGTCTTGCTGGATATTAACTTGAAAGCGCAAAATAGACAGCAATCAGCCAAGTCATCGCCGTACCGGCTAGCACAGTTCCAAAATCACTATCTCTTTGATAACCTTTAACTGCCTATGGAATATTGACAGCAGTAAGCCTGGTACGCCAGGCGCTTATGATAAGCCTCAGCCGGAGTAGTTTCATTTAAAGGAGTTTTACATGGATTTGGTTTATAAAAATGAGAAAACGCTTTTTCGTATTGCCGTTGTTATATCGGGACTGTTTTGGTTAGCGCTGGTGGTAGGGACGCTGGGTTTCGCTTTGCTCTATATATTGCTCGGATATCTGTTCTTTTTATTCGCCCACTCGGCCTTCATATCACACTTAAAAGGTACGGGTGTAAAAATCAGTCAGGAGCAATATCCAGACTTGTATGCGCGATTGGTACATAGCTGTGAGAAGGTGGGGCTCAAGGATGTTCCAGATGCCTATCTTCTGCGAACTGACTTTTTCAATGCCTTGGCAACACGTTTTTTGGGCAGACACTTTGTTGTTCTTTTTACCGATGTGGTTGACGCTCTTGAAGATCAGCCCGGCGCCGTCAACTTCTACATTGGGCATGAGCTGGGACATATACATAGAAACCACCTCTTGTGGAGCACCTTTGTTATGCCCGCGTCTATTCTGCCGGTGCTCGGCTCAGCGCTGAGGAGAGCGGAAGAGTACACCTGCGACCGCTATGGTGTGGCATGCTGCCAGAGCGAAGACGATATTAAAGCGGCCCTGGCGGCAATTGCTGCCGGGGATACGCGCTGGAAAAGCATCAATGTCGATTCGTATATCGGCCAGGTTGCCGCGACGAATGGTTTCTGGATGTCTTTTAATGAGCTGACCAGTGACTATCCATGGCTGACCAAGCGCATGGCCACAAGTGTTGCATTGAGTAAGGGGCAGGAGATCAAGCTCCCTCGCCGACACAGCCTGGCCTGGTTACTCTCCCTATTTGTTCCACGGCTTGGGTTTGGTGCGGGTGGCTTAGTGTCACTGCTCATTGTTGTGGCCTTAGCAGGTATATTGGCGGCAATTGCGATACCCGCCTATCAAGATTATGTCCAACGGGTGGAGTACACTAACGCCTATTCCTCTGCAAAGAGCGTTCAAGCCCAGGTGTCGGATTACTTCAACCAGCATCAAGAGTGGCCACACTCTATGCAGGCGCTGGGTTATGAGAGTAACGCAATAACGGACAGTGCGCATAACTATGAAGTGAGCGTTTACGAGGACGGTGTTGTTGGCGCCAAGGTGGGAATAACCGCGGATGGCGACATTAAGTATATTGTCCTTGAGCCAAATGTAGTGGATGGTGATGTCACCTGGATCTGCTACGGACAAAATGTTATCGACAACCATCTACCCAGGGAGTGCCGCTAGCGTACTCCTAACAGGCATACGGACCGACTCGGATAGCAATACCCGACGGCTCGCTTCGGGTATTGCACCGTTGTCCCAATGCCTCTTCTACCTTGAAATCGACGATTTTGGCGCTCATATCATTCCGCCCAGCTCAAAGATTCCTTAAGTCAAAAGCAGTGAACTCTGTCATAGTTATGGCAACAAAGCGCAGTTTCACAATACCCACTTCTCTGATAACCTTGTTGTTTTCATGGAATAACACCTTGGCAGGAGGCTGAGCACTCCCCTCCTTTGCCGGGATAATAAATCCAGCCAATCCAATCGACCAGTAGAGCGCAATGGCGCAATCTTTCGGATTGAGTTCGGCCAGCTCCTGCGGTTGTGTCGATATGTAGTAACTCTATTATGTAGTAAAAGGACTGTGATGAAGAAAGTGGCGAGCGTATTACTCCTGTTAACTGTTCCCTTTTTGGCTCAAGCAGAAAGTAGCCCAAAGCGGGAGACGGTAGAACGCCTTCTAGAGGTAATGGATGCGGCCGCCGTGATTGAGACGATGTATTCACAAGTCGATGGTATGTTTATCGGCATGGCCGAGGATTTGGGCATTAGGGAGTCTGAGCGGCCAAAGTTCGATCGGTTCATGTCCAAAGTGGCCAGAGAGATGAAAGAGGAGATGACGTGGGATAAGCTGAAAGAGCCATTGATCAAGATCTATCTGGAGCACTACTCGGAGAAGGAGATGGAGGATCTGTTGCAGCTCTATAGTACCGACACGGGCAGGTCGATCATTAGAAAGACCCCGCTGGTTACCCAGAAGTCGAGAATGGTCTCCCAATCGATGATTAAAGATTTCATGCCGAGAATCAATGAGCTGACCCGGGAGCTGAAGACCGAGCTTGTCGCGGCAGAGAACCCAAACAGTGGGGCATATACCAATTAGGGCGTGACCGGACAAAGAGCCTTACCTTTTATTGATCCACTATCACTGACAACATAGCGCCATGAGCATAGTGGAGTGGATAGTTGTATTTTCCCTGAACAGCCTGTTCTGGAAATGGATAGTCAGTTGGGGTGGCGCACAGTGGGTCGAGGGATGGAAAGCTTTTTTTGTGATCGACTGGTTTGCGGCGGCTTGGACCGCTGAGCAGATTAGACTCTACGGGGTGATCATCTGGTTCTGCACCGCCACCTGGTTTGTACTGGGCGTTTTCATACCTGGGTTGCGTGGCGCATCACTCTTGATGTAGCCGGCAATTTCAGCCATATGGCAAACCGATAAAGGACAACACATATGGATATCGCCACGCTCTTGATGTTTGGGGTTCCCGCTCTCATCTACCTCTGGCTGGCCTTGCTCGGCAGTGTCGCGGCCAGGTACGACAGCACACTCGACCCGTTTCAGCGCAAAGCCCAAATGGCGATAGCCTGGTTGATTCCCTTTTTCGGTGCGGCATTGGTGCTTCATCTCGTTCAGCAGCACTCACCCGACGCAATACCACGCTCGTTAATGCCATGGCCATTTCGATCACTCATCTATGGAAAACCCCGGCCCAGACACAAGGAGAGAGATGATAACGAAGAGAATGGCGTAGATCTGGCTGGCAGTATCATGAGAAATGGCATAGGAAGCGATTTTGAGGGTGGCAGCGATTAATGGATAATATCCAGCCCGAGCTATTACTCTGCATGGGTTTAAGCCGATGAATTTTGTTCAGCGGAAAAACATCTACGCATTCAGAACAACTGAGATATTTATGACTGGGTCATAAGGATAACAATGAAAACAGTTCTGCAATTTTTATTACTTACTTTTAGTTTCACATACCTATCGGTTCAAGCAGACCCGATAGGTATTGCCCTGGATGATCCGGTGGTTGAGATATCTTTCCCGGATGGCTGGGAAATACTGACATCGGATGAAGTCATCGCAAAAATGAAAACAGTGAAGTTGGCAGATGAAGCGTTCAAAAAGAAAAAAATAGAAAAAGGGAATACCGCGCTTATTGTCGCTCAGTCCAAATATGCAGCGCTGACTGTCAAGCGAGTACCTTATGCTTCCTTGGAGGGCAAAAGTAATCAGGAGATCGTTAACATGTTGTTTGAGCGAATGAACACTGTTTACGAGAGTACACAGGTAGTGACTTATCCCTATGACGTTACTTTGGGCGGGTTGAAGGGAGCCCATGGTGTGCTTGATCATACTGAAAACTATATGAATGGTAAGGCGACAATGGGAAGATACGAGTCATGGATTTTGCGTAGCGGAAAAAACCTCTATTCCATTTCGCTTAAATATAGATCGGCAAACGCTGCTAAAGTACCAGAGAAAATAAAGCCCATTCTGGATAGTATCCGTTTTACAAAAAGCGACAGCTAACAGTTTAGGGCCTACGGAAACCACTGATTTGAAGGAATAGATTGTGTCGAATACCCAATTTGCATTTATCGGGAGAGATAAGGTTCCAACAAGAGAGGCGCTGCAGGCTTCTATTGATACGCTGGGTTTTGATTTACAGCTTGATCCAGCGTTTACCCCTTTTGATGACGAGGGGTTTTCACCGTGTGTTTTGCAGGGTGAGGCAGATATCGGCTTCGAAATCTATTATGAGCCTGCCGCTGATATCATTGATGACGATGAAGAGTTCAAGGCCATCTCTCAGAACAGAGATTTTTGCATCAGCCTATGCTGGTCAGGCAGCATGAAGGATTATGCCGCGGTGATGATCGTGAGTACCGCGCTGGCCCACGATTTTGGCGCCGTTATCTCCTACGAGGGTGATGATCCAGAGCCTCTGGAGGAGCTCATAACGAATACCGCCGCAGCCATTGAGGAGGCAAAGGCAGAAGAGGCAAGAGAGTTAGCGGCGGAGGAGGCTTTAAAGCAGGCAAAAGCGGCTGGTAGTCCCGAAGAGGCGTTAGAGCAGGAACTAAAGAAGATGATCGGTTGCTCTGTTACTGGCATGCATATAGACGGATTGCTGAGTATGTCGATCGATAACCGGTATCGGGTAACATGCAAGGCATTCGCCTGTATTGGCGAGGATAAGCGTGAAATTCAGGTCTCTCGATATACCAAACTGAGAGCTCGGCAGATAGCGCTTATGGAAACCTGGGATGGTGAACCCAACGCGGAGCAAGAGGCTGCGTGGAAGAGCCTGGAAAATGATCTGGAGCGCGCAGACCGGGAAGATACGGAGGCGTCTGAGCAGTTCAGGAGGGAAGTTGAGTCCTGGCCCGAAACCGTCGAAGTATCAAATGTCGAATGGCACGCCCCAGACACCCTACAGTTTCAGTTCAAGGAGCTCACAAACGCCAGGATCTCCATATTCGCTATCGATTCGATGATGTTCGCGACGACACTCCAGTCTGACCTGCTAAGCTTTCGCATTACCAATGAGTCTGTCGAGCTTGACGAGTATGTGTAACAAATGGGCCTAGCCAGAGCCTCACAGTATCATGCTACCTGAGAGAGCGTATGGTTCTCGGTTGTACGCTTTCTCACCTGCTCAAAGTTATCGTCAATCAAGAGCTTTCCGTTGCGCCAGACAGTGCGCATCAGTGATTTGCCTGTACCTGCTCTGGCTGTTTTGTAGAATCGGCAGAGCTGTTTAGCCTCCTTATCTTGTCCCCCGCACTCCATTGCTTCGATCAGGTCCAGCTTACCGGGTTTGGATTGCTTGCTTCTGTCGGTGACGGGATCTTTAAATACGTCTCGCCACTGCCCGTCAACTTTGACCGCACTGCACTTCATGGCGAACTTCTGGGTATCCCGATCCAGCTTCTGTAGTAGCGCGCCGCCCATGCCGAAGGCGATATTTTCAGTGCTCCACTGGTGCTGTTTCAGGGCACTCAAAATACGCGCAATGGAATCGGGATTGACGCCGTCACCCTGAATCACCCGAACATGCTTGAGCACCTTGTAGCCCTTGCCATTGGTGGTGTAGCCAAACTTGCTGCCCAAAATTTCAAAGACTTTTGGCACCACTTCCCAGGGTGTTCCGCTATCCGGGCGTATGACCACCAGCGCACCAGAGTCGATCACTGCCTGCTTTAGTGTTTCACCCCACAGTTTCTCGGCGGCGTTATAGATGTCATAGGAATCGGACACCACAGCGACCACCTTGCCTTCACCGCCAAACTGGTTGAGCATATTTCGAAAAGCGTCCACCTCACCCTCTTGGCCCCACGCGGTGATAGTGCTGTGCTCGGCGGCCGGAATGGAGAAGCCCGCCATCTCGGCGTCGTAATAGAGTCTGGCATAGAGCGGCCCGGTGATAGTATCGGTTCCCATAAAGTTGACGAGGTGCGCCATGCCACCCAGGCCGGCTGACTCTTGAGATGAGACGCCACGCTGGCCGAAGTCGTGCAGTTTGAATTCGACCCCTTCCGTGCT
>JAKSCN010000375.1 GCA_022360595.1 Chromatiales bacterium | reverse complement strand
TTTCTACCCCATGAAGAGATCTGCCCGGAAGGTGCTGTCATAGAGGCTGAGCCAGGGGTGACCATCTGCGACGCAGCACTGCAGAACGGTATCGACATTGAACACGCCTGCGAAAAATCCTGTGCCTGCACCACCTGCCATGTGATTGTCCGCGAAGGTTTCGATTCCATGGAAGAGGCGGAAGAGACGGAAGAGGATATGCTCGACAAGGCTTGGGGCCTGGAGCCCGACTCGCGCCTGAGCTGCCAAGCGGTGGTCGCGGATGAGGACTTGGTTGTTGAGATTCCGAAATACACGATCAACATGGTTTCAGAGAACCACTGACCCTGGAGAGAGCTATGGGCCTGAAATGGACCGATTCGTTGGATATCGCCATTGAGCTGGATGATGCTCATCCTGATGTCGACCCAAAGACGATCAATTTTGTCGATCTGCGTGATTGGGTGATGGCGCTGGATGAGTTTGATGATGACCCGAATCACTCCGGTGAAAAGATTCTGGAAGCGATCCAGATGGCTTGGATCGAAGAACGAGAATAATGTTATCCAGGCGTTATGCCGATAGTCCGGTATGACGCCTCTTCCTACCTGCCGTTTGGCAGTGAATGACTCTCCAGAGTTGCAACTTTGGACAATGCCCCTCTCTTCTGAAAGAATGCTCTTCCTGTATGACCATTGTGACAGCAGTGAAGAGGATGACGATGTCGTTGATCAAACCCTTTCGAGGACTACGGCCCACCAAAGAGACCGCCGCCGCTGTTGCAGCCCCGCCCTATGATGTGATGAACGCAGAAGAAGCTCGCGCAATGGTGCGTGACAAGCCCTGGAGCTTTCTGCACATATCCCGCCCGGAAGTGGATCTACCGCAAGATTGCGACCCTTATGCGCCTGAGGTCTATGCCAAGGCAAAAGAGAATCTGGATGCCATGCTGGCGGCCCGGATGCTGATTCAGGATGAACAGCCCAGTTACTACGTTTACCGGCTCACCCAAGGTGGGCATGTACAGGTGGGGTTGGTCTGCGCTGCTTCGGTTACCGCTTATGATCAGGGTCGCATTAAAAAGCATGAGCTGACCCGTCCCGCCAAGGAGGATGACCGGGTGCGGCAGATTGAAGCGCTATCCGCTCAGACCGGGCCGGTGTTCATGGTCTATCCGGCTGATTCGGTTATCGATAATCTCCTGCTGGAGGTCACCCAGCTAGAGGGCGCTGAGTTGGATGTGACAGCCGATGATGGCGTGCGTCACGAGGTTTGGCCCCTGGCTGACTCCGCTAAGGTCGAGCAGTTGACCCAGCTGTTTGAGCAGATGCCGGCCCTCTATGTGGCTGATGGGCATCACCGCTCAGCGGCGGCATCCCGTGTGGCGGGTAATCACGGTTCCGAAGGGCAGTTGGTCGAGTCATCGCGCAACTATTTTCTGTCGGTGATTTTTCCGCACACTCAAGTGCAGATTCTTCCTTACAACCGGCTGATCAGGGATTTGAACGGACTGGATCGAGAGGGCTTTATCGCACAGATCAAAGCCCGTTTCAGTGTGACCGAAAGCGATCTCCCGGTGCAGCCCGATCGGCCGGCGCAGTGTGGACTCTATCTGGCGGGGCAGTGGTATCGGTTGGAGCTGGATGCCGGGCGGATACCCGATGACCCGGTGGCATCGCTAGAGGTGAGTCTGCTGGGCAGCCAGTTGATTGAACCGATATTGGGGATTGTCGATCAGCGTCGGGATCAGCGGATTGAGTTTGTCGGTGGGATTCGGGGATTGGCGGAGTTGGAACGCCGTGTGGACAGCGGTGAAATGGCGCTGGCCCTGTCACTCTATCCAACCTCAATGGATGCATTGATGGCAGTGGCTGATGCAGGTGAAATCATGCCGCCCAAGTCGACATGGTTTGAACCAAAACTGGCCGACGGGCTGGTGAGTCACCTGTTGGAGTAAGAATTAAAGGTCTCTTAGCAACTGGCGATAAGCATTAAAAGAGGCTGTCCTCTTCAACTAACAAGTGATCGCCGGGTTGGAATTTTGAGCGAATCTGTTTTCTGGCCAGGATCTTTTCCTGAGCTGCTTGGGGGAGATCGGTGAGCATGATGAGGTGTTTGCCAATGAGCAGTTCAACCAGATCCTCGACAATACGCACCATTTCGGCGTCGGTACGGGAGAGATAGTCCTTCGATAGCTCTGTTGAAGTGTTGCTGAAGATGAACTCAATGACATCCTCATCGTTGGCGCGAACCTGCTCCTCGGCATCGGGTGATGGGGTGCTGGAGAGGGAAATAATGGTCCCATTGGGGTCACGCTTGGCGTACAACATACAGAGTCCTTGATGACGTTAGTGGTGACTTGGAAGTTTGTGCTTCCCATTAATCATACAAGTATAGCGACAATTAAAAACAGTACCCACAACCATTGAGCAATTTATGTCCGAACAAGCAGAGCAGCAGCAACTAGAAGACGACTGGGTTCACCCTACGGATGGTTCGGCATTCGATGATCCGTTGCTCGATTGTCTGGTCTTTCTGACCAAGTACCACGGCTCAACCTTTTCGCACCAGGCATTGCGTGCCGGACTGCCTCTTGAAAACAACAAGCTAACGCCGGAGCTGTTCATTCGCGCGGCATCACGCGCGGGACTCACCGCCAGAGTGGTGCGTAGAAACCTGTTGAAAATCTCCAATCTGGTACTGCCCGCGGTGTTGCTGTTGAAGGGCAGGCAAGCCTGTGTGGTTAAGGAAATCGATTCTGACAGGTCGGAAGCGACCATTGTTCAGACCGAGAGTGGCGCCGGTACACTGACCATCCCTCTGGATGAGCTGCAAGCGGAATACACCGGCTACGCCATTTTTCTGCGCAATGAGCACCGTTTCGATGAGCGTGCCCCGGAAGTGTTGCGGCTGCGTTCACGTCACTGGTTCTGGGGCACGTTGAGTAAGTCCTGGCGCATCTATCGTGATGTGCTGCTTGCGTCGCTATTGATCAATCTATTCGCCCTCACCAGCCCGTTATTCATTATGAATGTCTATGACCGGGTGGTCCCCAATAACGCCATAGAGACACTCTGGGTGTTGGCGATTGGTGTTACGGTGGTCTATCTGTTCGATTTGATAATGCGCGCCTTGCGGGGTTACTTTGTCGATGTTGCCGGGAAGAAGTCGGATATTCTGTTGTCGGCGGCAATATTTGAGCGTGTGCTGGGGATCAAAATGGAAGCGCGCCCGCCCTCTGTCGGCGCCTTTGCCAATAATCTGCGTGAGTTTGAGAGCATTCGTGATTTCATCACCTCGGCAACTATTGTCACTTTGGTTGATCTACCCTTTATTGCGCTGTTTCTGCTGGTAATCTGGCTCATTGGCGGAGCGATTGCCATCGTGCCCGCGGTCTGTATTCCTTTGGTGATTATCTATGGGCTGGCGATACAGTCGCCCTTGCGCAAATCGGTTGAGGCGACCTATCGGGCGTCAGCTCAAAAAGGGGCGACGTTGATTGAATCCCTAACTGCGGTTGAGACCATTAAACACCTGGGGGCAGAGAGTATTCTGCAGCGTAAGTGGGAGCAGCTCACCGGTCATATTGCTCAGTGGGGCGTACGTTCACGGATGCTCTCCGCGTCGGCGATGAATGTGGCGGTCTTCTTCCAGCAGATGTCCCAAGTGGCAGTGGTGATACTGGGGGTCTATCTGATCTCGGAAGGGGAGATCACCATGGGGGCATTGATTGCTGGTGTCATTTTGACTGGCCGTGCCTTGGCGCCCATGGCCCAAGTCGCCAATCTGGCCGTGCGTTACTACCAGGCAAAAACCGCCTTGGAGAGCCTCAACAATGTGATGGAGATGCCGGTCGAACGCCCGGAAGGTAAATCCTTTGTCAGTCGGGAACTGTTTCAGGGAGGGATTGAGCTGGACAATGTCTCCTTTGCCTACCCCAATGAAGAGAAAGAGGCCCTCACCAACATCTCATTTAAGATCACCCCCGGTGAAAAGGTGGCCATTATCGGTCGGGTGGGATCAGGAAAAACCACTATCGAAAAACTGGTGCAAGGTCTCTATACCCCAACCTCGGGAGCGGTGCGCATGGACGGTACCGATCTGCGCCAGATCGATCCTGCCGATCTCAGGCGCAATATCGGCTATGTGCCGCAAGATATCATGCTCTTTTACGGTAGTGTGCGGGACAACATCGTGTTGGGTGCTCCTTACGCAGATCATAACGACATACTGCGGGTGGCGGAGATCGCCGGCGTTACCGACCTGGTCAATCAGCATCCCCACGGTTTCGATATGCAGGTAGGCGAACGGGGCGAGATGCTCTCCGGCGGTCAACGTCAAAGCGTGGCGATTGCCCGAGCGTTACTGCTTGATCCTCCCTTTCTGCTACTCGATGAACCGAGCAACTCAATGGACAACAGCACAGAAGAGTTGTTTAAAAAGCGCCTTGCTACCTACGCCAAGGATAAAACCCTGCTATTGGTCACCCACCGCGCCTCGCTGCTGGAACTGGTGGATCGATTAATTGTGGTTGAGTCGGGGCAAATTATCGCTGATGGCCCTAAAGAGCAGGTGATAGAGGCCTTGAAACAGGGCAAATTGGGTACGGCCAAGAAACAGTAAATTGTGAAGAAATGAAAAGGTTCGAAAACAGGACTAGTGCTGTTGATCATCGAAAAATAAACTTGGAGCAATTGTGACAGAGCAGGAGACAAGTGCTGAAGAGAAACAGCAACCAGCGCCAGTGAACATCCAAAGAGGGGGACCTAAGGGTGGTGACGTTGAGTTCATGAATGACCGGACGGCGGCCGTACTGCTGGAGACTCCCAGGGGTGGTCGTATGATCGTCTGGATGGTGCTTCTGTTCTTGTTGCTCTCTGTGCTCTGGGCGAATTGGGCCGAACTGGATGAAGTTACCAAAGGAGCTGGCAAGGTGATACCGTCCAGTCAGATTCAAATCATTCAAAATCTGGAAGGTGGTATTCTCTCCTCCTTGTTGGTCAAGGAGGGTGATGCGGTAGAGAAGGATCAAGTCCTGCTGCAGATCGATGATACCCGGTTCTCCTCGTCACTTAGAGAGACCAAACTGCAGTATTGGGCGCTGAAGGCGAAAGCGGCGCGCCTGCAGGCTGAAGCGGGAAATACAGCACTACAAGCACCCGAGGATGTGCTGGCTGAACATCCTGAATTGATTAGGCGAGAGCATGAGCTATTTAATTCCCAAAGCAAGCAGTTGGCCACCAATCGGGCCATTTTACTGGAGCAGTCACAACAGATGCGCCAGGACATTGCCGAGCTGAAGGCTAAGCGCTCCCAGTTGCAGCGCAGTCTGACTTTGGTGAAAAAAG
The DNA here is from genome assembly GCA_022360595.1 of Chromatiales bacterium. Classification (GTDB taxonomy): domain Bacteria; phylum Pseudomonadota; class Gammaproteobacteria; order Chromatiales; family Chromatiaceae; genus BM503. The sequence goes on along the minus strand of JAKSCN010000375.1, from coordinate 5,057 downwards.
AGCTGGAACTCTCCCAGCCACTGGTCGATGCCGGCGCCATCTCTGAAGTGGAGATGCTGCGTCTGCGCAAGGAGATCAATGAGATTCGCGGTGAGTTGGAGTCGACCACCCTCGCGTTGCCCAGGGCTCAGTCCCGGCTGGATGAGGCAGAGAAGAAGGTCTCTGAGATCGAGATACGCTTCCGTAGTGAGGCGAGAGCTGAACTGAATGAGGTGCGGGCTGAGCTCTCCAAACTGGAAGAGACCAGTGTCGCCCTTGAGGACCGAGTGAAGCGCACAGCGGTTCGCTCACCGGTAAAAGGCACTGTAAAGCAGTTAATGGTCAATACACTGGGCGGTGTTATCCAGCCTGGCATGGAGTTGATGGAGATAGTGCCGCTAGAGGATTCGCTGCTGATTGAAGCGAGGGTCGGCCCTAAGGATATCGCCTTTTTACATCCAGGGCAGAAGGCCATTGTGAAGCTAACGGCCTACGACTTTGCCATTTATGGGGCGCTTGAAGGTAAAGTTGAGCATATCAGTGCCGATACGATAAAAGACGAGCGCGAGGATGAGAGCTACTATCTGGTGCGTGTGCGAACGGAGATGAATTTTCTGGGTACGCCAGAGAGCCAGTTGCCGATTATCCCGGGTATGCAAGCCGAAGTGGATATTTTGACCGGTAAGAAGACAGTATTGGAGTATATTCTGAAGCCTGTGCTGCGCGCTAAAGGTAGAGCCCTAAGAGAACGGTAACTATTATGGCAGAGCTATCACTACGTCCGGCTGTAGAGGAAAAAAAGGAATTTTCGGAAGAGGGAGAATCGCGCGCCCAGCCAAACAAAAAAGGATCATCCAACGATGTGATTCCTATGACAAAAATAGTGATGTGCAGTGCAGACTCCGCTATCGCAGAGCGCTGGAGTGATTCTATCGATGGCTTAGGGCGGATGTCCTCCGTGTCGGATCCGAACGCGTTGCTCTCGGTACTCGACAAAACCCACAATGATATCGTGCTGTTCGATCTGGAATTGATAACCGGAAGCGACTATCGAGAGATCCCCGAGCGCTTTTGCAAGAAATACCCCGGTGCATCGTTCATTTTCTTTGCTGAGCAACCATCCGAAGAGGAAGGCCTCTACCTGGTTTCCAAAGGGGGGATGGGGTATTGCAACCGGTATATCTCACACGAACTACTGACCAAAGCGGTCGAAGTAGTGCGCATGGGAGAGGTCTGGTTAGGGCGAAAACTTCTGTTTAAGCTCATGGATAGCGTTGCCCGTTTGAACAGTGCAATCCATGCGGAATCCGATCGTCACCCAGCGGAAAATAAACTGGCTGACTTGACCGAACGGGAGCGTGAAATTGCGCTACTGGTGGGTGAAGGAGCCAGCAACAAGGTAATAGCTCAGAAGCTTGACATCACCGAGCGTACAGTTAAAGCGCACCTCAGCTCCATATTCAGAAAGACTGGCAGCAAGGATCGGCTGCAGCTCGGTCTGTTGATTAATGTAAAGCGGCATTAGTTTTCATTTTTTAATAATTTCAAAATATTAGCGCTATTGTACCAAAGTACAATAGCGTGCTTTCCCCCAATCCAGCACAATCAATACTGTTTAAATGGGCGACCTCTATGTGTTGCCGACTGACAGATATATCTAGCTAACTGCAGAGGCTCAAAGTATGGCTACTAGCGCAACTTCAGGAAATGGACAAGTAATCGGTTTTGTTCGCCAAGTGATTGGCAAAGTGACAGCGACCAGTAGTGACGGTGTAGTCAGAGTATTGCAGGTCGGTGACCTCGTATTCGCCGACGAGCTAATTGAAACGGGTGATTTGGCGAGCATTGAGATCGCCTTCAATGATGGCGGTGAGCTGGCTTTGGGTCGTAACTCACAAAGCCTACTGGATATGGATGTTTACCAGACCACCTCGCCTGCAGATGGCTCTGAATATGCGGCCTCCATCGAATCCATTGAAGAGGCGATCCTGGCCGGGATCGACCCGACCACCATCCAGGAGGCACCTGCCGCTGGTGAAGAGACAGTTGACGGGGAAGGCGGTACTGCAGTTACCGTTGAACGAACCGGTGACCAGACAACACCCGAGAGCGGTTTTGAAACCGAAGGCCTTAATTTTGCTATCAGCCAGTCACAAGAGGAAGAGGGGATTCTTCTCCCTCCTCAGATCGATCTGGATGCCGACGACAGTACCGAAGTGGGCACGGGCTATGTCACCCACTACATAGAGAATGGCGGAGCTCTGCCGTTTACTGATGACGACTTGAGGATTGATGACCAGGATGATATCAATCTCGAATCCGCGGTTATCGTTCTGACCAATGCCCAGGAAGGTGACCTACTCAATGTCGACAGTGTGACCGGCCTGGATGTACAGGTCGATATGTCAGTACCAGGGCAGATTACTGTGACATTGACGGGTAGTGCGCCACTGTCCGAGTATGTTGAAGCTATCCATGGCATGGGTTTTGAGAACACCACTGAAGACCCGGATGAGACACCACGCATTGTCGAAGTGACCGTTAATGATGGTCTCTTTAACAGTAACACGGCCGTTGCCACCATCATGGTTACCGCCGTGAATGATCCGCCGGAACTGGACCTTGACGCAGATGACAGCACCCGTGACGGCGCCGATTACCACACCACCTTCACTGAAGGTAATCCACCTATCGCTATAGCCGATATCGACACATCGGTTACCGATGTCGACGATCAGATGCTTGAGAGTGCCCAGATTGTACTGACCAACCCTCAGGCCGATGATGTACTCGGTGTGGGCGATCTGCCTGATGGTTTGACCGCCACCGTTGACGGCTTTACCGTCACAATTACAGGCACTGCATCTCTAGCGGACTATGAAGCTGCTATTGAAGCGATCACCTTCCAAAACACGAGTGAAAACCCCTCCACAATCACCCGGGTCATAGAAGTAACCGTTAACGACGGCGATGATGACAGCAATGTTGCTACTGCCTACATCGATGTGGTGGGTGTTAACGACCCTGCTGAATTGGATCTGGATGGCAACGATAATACATCAGTTGGCACCGGCTATGAGACGACTTTCACCGAAGATGGTCCGGCGGTTGCTGTAGCCGATGACGATGTCGTTATTGTTGACGTGGATGACCAAAATATTGAGGGCGCCACCATTGTTCTCACCAATCCTCAATTTGCTGATGTTTTGAGTGTGGGATCACTACCGCCAGGTATCAGCGCGACAGTCAGTGGCAACACCGTGACCTTGTCGGGGAGCGCGCCGCTCTCAGTGTACGAACAGGCGATTCAAGCGGTTCAATTCAGCAATTTTAGTGATGATCCGTCACTGACGGATCGCTTTGTTGATATCACCGTTACTGACGGCGATGACAGCAGCAATACCGCGCAGACTATTATCCACATCATTCCTGTCAACGATCCACCGGATGCAGTCAATGATGTGGCCAATACACCGGAAGATACACCGGTATTAATTTCGGTATTGGGTAATGACACTGACCCTGAAGGTGATTCACTGGCCGTTATCAGCAATACCCAGCCGACTAACGGCACACTAACCATCTCCGGAAACGGGCAGTTCCTATACACCCCCAATCCTGGCTTCTCGGGTACAGACACCTTCACCTACACCATCACCGATGGCAATGGTGGGCAAGACACCGCTCTGGTAACGGTTAATGTTGCAAGTGTTAATGACGGACCCGATGCCATTAACGACAGTGCGACGACAAATGAAGATACGCCAGTCACCATCAGCGTGTTGACCAACGATACCGACCCTGAAGGTGATCCACTAACAGTAATCGGCGTCTCCAGTCCCAGTAATGGTAGCGTTGTGCTCAATCCGGACGGCACCATCACCTATACCCCGGACCCTGATTTTAATGGGATTGATACCTTCACCTATACCATTACCGATGGTGATGGTGGGACCGACACCGCAACAGTCACAGTCAATGTCGGTAATGTTCAAGAGCCCCCCGTGGCCGATAATGACAACGCGACAACTGGCCTAAATAACCCGGTCGTTATTAATGTACTCGCCAACGATGATGATCCTGATGGTAGTCTGGTTCCGACTTCAGTAACGATTACAAGCCAGCCTGCTCATGGCACCGTTGTCGTTAATCCTGATGGTACGGTCTCATACACACCTGATTCGGAATACAGTGGACCGGACAGCTTCCAATACACCGTTGAAGATGATGAGGGTAATGTCTCGAATATCGCAACGGTATCGCTGATCATTACTGATGGTCCTGTTGTTACTATCGAAGATGTTGATGCCAATCTCACCCCTGCGGACAACAGCGTTATCGAAGGTACCGGCGATACCATTACCGGCACCGCTACCGTGAGCGCTGAAGCGGGTATTCAGTCAGTCACTGTCGACGGTATGGATATTACTGGCGCCAATACAACGCCGGTGGTTATCCCGGGTAGCGAAGGCACATTAACCATTACAGGTTACAACCCAAGTGCAATCACGCCAGGCAGTTGGGTGATCAGCTATGAATATGTAGAAGATGGCGATGCGGAAACCCATAACGCAACCAATGACAATGTTATTGATCAGTTCACTGTAACCGTTACTGATACCACCTCAAATAGTGATAGCGACACATTAGATATTCAAATTCTAGATACCGCCCCGACCGCCAATGCGGATACAAACAGTATTATTGAGGATGCGATATCGAACACGGTGACGGCCAACGTCAAGGCGAACGATAACGAGGGCCAGGACACACTGGTGGACGTTACCGGCGTGGCGGCAGGCGACAGCGGCGGCGCAACCGTGAGCGGCCAAGTGGGCGCGACGGTGGTGGGCAGCTACGGCAGCATTGCGATCGCGGCGGACGGCAGCTACACCTACACACTCGATAATGGCAATGCGGCGGTGGATGCCCTGCTGCCGGGCCAGAGCCTGACCGACACCTTCAGCTACAGCATTACCGACGCGGACGGTGACGTGGCCACCACCACGGTGACCATCACCATCAACGGCGCGAGCGACGGGGTGCCGACGGTCAGTATCCCGAACGACGAAGCGGGC
>JAKSCN010000079.1 GCA_022360595.1 Chromatiales bacterium | reverse complement strand
GATGAGAAGGAGAAGGTCAGCTTCTTATCCCGATTGATGCGTCCAAAAGTGCGTCTGGATGAGCTGATCATGTTGTGCCGCCAGTTCTATACGCTACAAAAAGCGGGGGTGCCTGTCTTGCGTGGACTCAACAGTCTGGCTCAGACATCGCGTAATCCCACGCTTTCATCGGCGCTGCAGTCGGTCTCCGAGGATATCCAGTCGGGCCGTGAGTTTCATCTGGCGTTGGCGCGGTTTCCAGATATATTTTCCCAACTGTTTGTCAGCTTGGTGCGGGTAGGGCAGAACACTGGACGGTTGGATGAGACCTTCCAGCAACTGGCTGGTCACCTGGAGCTGGAGAAGCTTACCCGTGATCGAATCAAATCGGCCACACGCTATCCGCTCATTGTGTTGATTTCGATTGTACTTGCGGTGGTAATTATCAATATATTTGTCATTCCCGCCTTTACCGAAGCCTTTGCACGTTTCGATGCTGAGTTGCCGTTGGCGACACAGGTGCTGATTGCAGGCTCCAACTTCACCATTGCCTGGTGGCAGGAGATTCTGATTGCCGGTATTGCGGCAATATTTGCATTCCGCTACTGGAAGCGTACCGAAAGGGGGGAATACATATTTTCACGCTATATGCTAAAGGTCCCATTGGTTGGTGATATTCTGATGAAAGCGACGCTGGGGCGTTTTGCACGTTCGCTATCCATTGCATTGGAGTCGGGTGTGCCCATGGTGCATGCGCTATCGGTGATCGCCGGGGTTGTGAATAACGCCTATGTCAGTGAACGTATTCTCAGTATGCGTGATGGTATTGAGAGCGGTGACTCTATCTTCCGAACCGCGGCAGCTACCGGGCTGTTCACGCCGCTGGTGTTACAGATGATTGCGATCGGTGAAGAGAGTGGTGCGGTTGACTCACTGTTGAAAGAGACTGCGGAACACTATGAACGCGAAGTCGAGTATGACTTAAAACGGTTGGCTGACGCTATTGAACCGATCATTATTGTTATTATTGGCATCATGGTGTTGGTCCTCGCCCTCGGGGTCTTTTTGCCGATGTGGGAACTCTCTACTGCTGTGCGTAAGTAGTTATGTGTCGCGGATGACTATGGCCTATCGCTTGACCGGCAGATAGGGTGCCTGATCAGGCGCACCGGCGGCAAATAGCCAGATTGGCTTTATCTCTCTTTTACCTTGGCCGGGTAAGGCGATCAAAGCGCTCGATAGCGTTGCAAACTCCCCCTTGTTTACATTCATGGCGCCACTTTGGTCGCTGGCCGGATCAAAATAGTGACTGGAAAGTAGCTTGATCCAACTGTTCCAGCCGCCTACCTGTTCAGGGTTTGGTTCTGTCGCCATTTCGAATTTGGGCAGATAGGTGTGTATTCTGCTGGAACGCAGATCGTTGCGATCCATACTGGTCAGCATCGAAAGCCCAGGAGGAATAGGTTCACTGGTCATTGGGTTATGGTTGCCGTGGTGGGCTATCCAGAAGGCCTCTCTGCTGTCGGCCACCACGAGGTTGAAAGCTTGGAATGCTTCAGGAGGTAGCTCTGCTATTGTTGCCGCCGCCTGCTGTGCGGTGGGTAGGGTGAGTGCTTGGAGCACCAGCTCGCCCCGGCTTCTTTTTCCCGGTTGACTGCCCAAGGTGCCGACCCGGTTCATCACCCCAGCTACCACACCGTTGTCGTTCATGCCTAACCAGCTACCGCCGGCCAGTTGGTCTTTGCCCGCGATGATGGCAGGCAACTCGGGCCAATGGCGCCCTGGCGCCAGCCAGGGGCGATTGGTCATCTCATCGCGGTTGGCCGCTATCAAGAGCGGCCAGTCGTGGTCTGGGCGGCGCAGGATGACAACCGAGCACATAGTGATCTAACCCTGGCTGAGCAGACTGCGTAGATCGATAACAGCGGCGTTCGCCCGTGAAATGTAAGAGGCCATTACCAGGGAGTAGTTGGCGAAAACACCGAAGCCGCCGCCGTTCAGTACCACTGGGCTGCTGAGTGACTCCTGGGTCGCTTCCAGTTCGCGAATAATCTGGCGTAGACTGACCAGCGCATTCTTCTTTTTCAGAATATCCTGGAAGTCGACCTCTACTGCTTTCAGAAAGTGAATCAGAGCCCAAGTCGAACCACGTGCTTCATAGAAGACATCATCAATCTCCAGCCAAGGGGTCTGTACAGCCACATGATCAGGGGTGTTCGTCGATTGGGCTGCACTGGGGTCGCCTGCTAAATCCGTATTGATCCGTTCCTGGCCGACACTGGCACTTAGCCGTTGTGACAAACTGCCTAATCGTTTCTCTACTACCGCCAACCAATCACGCAGATTGTCGGCGCGGGCGAAAAACTGGGTGTTCTGTTTACCTGTTTGGGAGAGATCTATCAGGTAGGCTTCCAAGGCAGCAATACCTTTGTTGTATTCGCCTTCTGTTGCCGGAAATATCCAGGAGTCGTTGCTATAGTTGAACTGGGGTTCAGCAGTGGCGAGATCGGTGTTTTCCAATGACTGGGATTGTGAACGGCTCATGTCGTTGCGTAGCGAGCGGGCCAGATCACGGGACTGGATCAGAACGCCAAATTCCCAGCTCGGGATGTTGTCGAGAAAGAGGCTGGGTGGCGTGATGTCGTTGCTGAGGTAGCCGCCGGGCTTGTTTAGTAATGTCTCCATGGCGGTCAGCAGTGTGGCGGTGGTGTAAGAGCCAGTGACCGGTTCGAGATTGAGCGTCTCCAGCCGTGCGCGGGTATTGTCACGTACGTTGAAGCTGTTCGGTTCGACGCTCCAGTAGACACCAATCAGGTAGAGAATCACGATCAGTGTGACACTGCCCAGGCCGCTGGCCCAGAGCCAGCCTTTCTCGCGCAGAGTTTCTGGGTGATAGAGTTTGACCAGGCGTTGAATCAGGGTTGTGGTGGCTTGAACCGGTTTATTGAATGTCTCTTTCACGAGGATCTGTTCCTGCAGCTTTTAGGGGCGAATGTGTCGTGCCCCTGTGTCATAATGCCCAAAATTATTTTTCAAAACAGTAACAATATTGGGACTATTCGGCAGATTCGCAAGTCTGCTACTTAAGGTGTAAAGGAGCTAATGATGTCACAACATTATGACCTGATTGCCATCGGTGGCGGAAGTGGGGGGCTTTCTGCTGCCGAGCGTGCAGCTAAATATGGCGCCAAGGCTGCGGTGGTGGAGGCAGGCAAGTTGGGCGGGACTTGCGTCAATCTGGGCTGCGTCCCCAAAAAAGTGATGTGGTATGGCGCGAATCTGGCCCATATGCTCCATGACGCGCCGGATTACGGTTTTGAGGTGATGGCCCACGACTTTCGCTGGCCTGAGCTGAAGCAGCATCGTGATCAGTATGTTGGTAACATCAATAGCTGGTATCACACCTATTTGAGTGATTCGAATATCGACGAGATTCCGGGCTATGCCCATTTTGTCGATGCGCATACCTTGGAGGTTGATGGCCGACGCTATAGCGCGGATCACATTGTCATTGCGCCAGGCTCCTATCCCATCATTCCGCCTGTTGAAGGGGCGGAGCTTGGGATAACCTCAGACGGTTTTTTTGCCCTGGAAGAGCGCCCACGCCAGGTGGCTGTTGTCGGTAGTGGCTATATTGCTGTGGAGATTGCCGGGGTGCTCAATGCGTTGGGTACCGACGTCACCATGTTTCTGCGTAAAGAGCATCTGCTGGGTAAGTTTGATGCCATGCTGCGCGAAACGCTGATGGGGGAGATGCTCAACCAGGGTGTCAGTATCATCTCGTCCGCTTCGATTCAGAAGGTTGAGCGGATTGCCGACGGCACATTGACTCTCCACTGCTCCCATGATCAGGAGTATGGCGGTTTTGATCAACTAATTTGGGCCATTGGCCGGCTGCCCAATTCAGCAGGTCTGCAGCTTGAGAATGCCGGTATTGAGATTGATGGTGAAGGGTATATCTGCGTTGACGAGTTTCAAAATACCAATGTTTCGGGCGTCTATGCATTGGGTGATGTGACCAATGCGCCACAGTTGACGCCGGTGGCAATTGCCGCAGCACGGCGTCTCTCTGATCGTCTGTTTGGTGGGATGGCGGATCGTAAGCTCGATTATAGCTTGGTGCCGACTGTGGTCTTTACTCATCCGCCAATAGCCACCGTTGGGCTAACCGAGAGTGAGGCGCGTGATACTCATGGTGAGGCGGTGAAGATCTATCAGACTCGCTTTACCCCGATGTACCATGCATTTACTCAAAATCAGAGCCAGATGGCGATGAAGCTGGTCTGCGTGGGCGCTCAAGAGAAGATCGTCGGTTGCCACATTATCGGTATGGGGGCTGATGAGATGCTCCAGGGCTTTGCCGTAGCCATGCGCATGGGGGCAACCAAGAAGGATTTTGATGACACCATCGCGATTCATCCAACGGCGGCTGAAGAGCTGGTGACTATGCGTTGATGGTTGTTGCTGTGCTACCGGAGCTATAGCATTCCGATAGGTCAGGGCCTGTTAAACAGGCCCTGACGATTACTATTCCAAGCCGAGAATAAACTCCCATTGGGCTTCAGTGACCGGCATGATCGATAGCCGATTGCCGCGGCGTACGAGCGGGAAGTCTTCCAATTCCGTTTCGGCATACCCCTTCAACTCTTTTAACGAAATATTGCGCTTGGTATGGCGTTTATATTTAACGTCCACCATAAACCAACGTGGGTTCTCAGGGTCATTTTTGGGATCGTAATATTTACATTCAGGGTCATTGGCGGTGTGGTCTGGGTAACCCTCTTTGACAATCTCCATAATGCCGACAATACCGGGCTCATCGCAGTTTGAGTGGTAGAAAAAGGCGAGGTCGCCCTTTTTCATCTGGTCACGCATCATATTTCGCGCCTGATAGTTACGCACACCATCCCAGGGTTCGGTCTTTTTGGGGCGGGATTTTAGATGGTCAATACCGAAAACATCGGGTTCGGACTTCATTAGCCAATAGTTCATTGTCAATTTACCTTTTATACATATTCTCT
>JAKSCN010000330.1 GCA_022360595.1 Chromatiales bacterium | reverse complement strand
GCTTCTCTTCTACCGACTTCTATCTCAGCATGTCACGCCATGAAATCGGCAACTATCTGGGACTGGCGGTAGAGACTGTCAGCCGTCTCTTCACCCGTTTTCAGGAGGAGGGACTGCTGAAGGTGGAGCGTAAACATATCCAATTGATCAATATGGATAGATTGCGTGAAATCGTTCAGGGAGATGACAGTCACAATAAGCGCCAGTACCCCTGACGCTGGGATTAGGGCCTGTTAGCACTAATTTGATCGTCACTGTTTAAACTGGCGCCAGACGCAGTTATCTCCACTCGCCTTGTCGACCGCTTTCAAACGCTCTTCATGCAGCGCCAACTCTTCATCACTGCCGCGCACGACTGTCAGTGCGGGGCGATCGGCACTGAGGCGTTGAATCCCCCCGGTATCGCCTCCGTCACTATTGGTCACCTCGCTGTCCAGTAGCAGAGTGGCCTGTCCACCGGTCATCATCAGGTAGACGTCAGCCAGAATCTCCGCATCCAACAGAGCGCCGTGCAGTTCACGGTGGCTGTTGTCGATATCATAACGACGACACAAGGCATCCAAACTGTTGCGCTGACCAGGATGGAGCTTTTTCGCCATCACCAGGGTGTCGATCACCTCACAGTACTGATCAAGTGCAGCCCACCCCTGGTTGAGCATATTCAATTCGTGCTCAATGAAGCCCACATCAAACGGGGCGTTATGGATGATCAGTTCAGCCCCTTTGAGATAGTTCATGAAGTCTTCCACCACATCGCCAAAACGTGGCTTATCGGCCAAAAACTCGTTGGTGATGCCGTGAACCTCGATGGCGGCCTGATCAATCTGACGGTCAGGCTGCAGGTACTGGTGAAAATTGTTTCCGGTCAAGCGCCGCTCAACCATCTCGACACAGCCTATTTCAATAATTCGGTGCCCTTGCTTGGGCTCCAAGCCTGTTGTCTCCGTATCCAGGACAATCTGTCTCATAGCTGTTCAATGCCTCTGTTGGCCAGTTGGTCGGCCCGTTCGTTCTCCGGGTGGCCACTATGCCCTTTCACCCAAGCCCATTCAACTTGGTGTTGGGCAACTTGCTGATCCAGTTGCTGCCACAAATCGGCATTTTTTACCGCTTTCTTATTGGAGGTTCGCCAACCGTTGCGTTTCCAGTTATGAATCCACTGGGTAATGCCGTTCTTCACATATTGGGAGTCGGTGGTAATGCGTACATGGCTGGAACGGGTGAGCGCCTCTAGCGCCTTGATTACCGCCAGCAACTCCATGCGATTATTGGTGGTCTCCGCCTCTCCCCCACAGAGCTCTTTCTCATGCCCCTTATAGCGTAGCAGCGCACCCCAACCACCCGGCCCAGGGTTACCTTTACAAGCGCCATCAGTAAATACTTCCACTACATCATCCACCACTGCTACTCCTGGTTGTCGGTTCTGCCACATGTCCACCTATCCCCCGTGCTCTCAGTTTCCAAGTGACCCGCCGGGGTGTTAACGGGGTAACTCGTTTGACCGCCTGAATAACACAGACACCGGAGAAAAACGGCCAGAACCGTTCACCCCAGCGATCTAGTGCACTCAATCTGTTCAATAGTTTTGGATAGTTGAGCGGCGGCCTGAACATCAGTGGGCGATACTCTTCCACCTCGAAGCCGAGCAACGACAGCCAATCGGTAACACGCCGGTAGGAGACAAACTGTCCACACCAGGGCACTCGCCCACCGCGCTTTTTGAAAAGACGCCACAGTCCCCATAAGCTCCAGGGGTTGAATGTGGTAATCAATACACGCCCTTCGGCAATCAGAATTCTATCAACCTCCCGGATCACTTGGTGTGGATCCGCGGAAAAGTCGAGTGTATGAGGCAGCAGGACTACATCAATGCTGTCAGACGCAATGGGAAGTTGGTTACAGCGTGAGTGCACCCAGCTCAGCGAGGGGTGGTGCGAGGCATCTCTTTTCGCTCTTCCATTCTGGCCAGCCATCCCAGCGCTACCCTGACTTTCGCCCACAAGCAAGTGTGAGCGTATCTTGCTTGCCGTCAAATGGGTATCTTGCGTTCCCAGACACCCCACCTGCACCAGGTGATAGCCAAATAGATGTTCCAATAACGCTTCCAGACATCTCCACTCCTGATCCATTAGGAGTGCGCCTGGGGGCGTCTGAAACCACTGAGCCAAGCTCTCTGCTAACTGTGGTTCATTGAAACAAAAGGGCTTTTTGGTCATTTAAATATAAAATTCAGTGTATTGAGCCATTATTGTAATGTGCTTTCCAAATCAAGTGAAAATCCACTTTTATAACGCAACGCCATTATGCCGCCCCAGCTACTGGAAATCCCTATCCCCTTTGCGTATAGTCCATGCGCATTATCGCACTTTACCTCTCTCGGGGTAGTTAGACCCGGCTCTTTAGGGAAGGCTCCATGGCAGCGTCAAACAACATCAGGACAATCCTATCCATTCCATTGATTCTAGGTCTTTCCGGATGTAATACACTGCTCACCCAATCATCTGATCCGCAAGAGTCAACCACCCACGTAGAGCAGCAAGAGCCCTACAAGCGGCCGCTTGAACAGCGCTTAGCCTCCGAGTCCACACTCTCCGATGACGAACTCACCCTCAACCACAAAAAAGCGTCACAACCTGTTGTTACGGAAGAGAAAACCCCTGTTATTGAGGAACCGGATAACGTTTGGCTGATAGTTCAGCAAGGCTTTTCCCTAACCATTCCGGACAACGAACGCATTGAACGCCAGGTTAAATGGTTTGCTCGCCATAAAAAACACTTGGCAGCGCTCCAGGAACGAGCAAAGCCCTATCTTCACTACATTGTAGAGGAGATTAATAAACGTGATATGCCAACTGAGCTGGCACTGCTTCCGGCGATTGAAAGTGCATATCGCCCTTTTGCCTACTCCAGCGGTCGCGCTGCGGGGCTCTGGCAGTTCATCCCCTCGACCGGCAAACTTTATGGCTTGAATCAGAACTGGTGGTACGACGG
>JAKSCN010000655.1 GCA_022360595.1 Chromatiales bacterium | reverse complement strand
GGAGATCAAGCTGGCCGCCAAAGGTGGCGGCTCAGAGAACAAATCGAAATTCACCGTGCTCAATCCCTCCAACAGCCTGGTCGACTGGGTATTGGACATCGTGCCCACCATGGGGGCAGGCTGGTGCCCTCCCGGGATGCTCGGTGTGGGTATCGGCGGCTCTGCCGAAAAAGCGATGCTGCTCGCCAAAGAGTCATTGATGGGGCACATCGACATCCATGAACTGCAGGCCCGTGGCCCCAGCAACCGCGCTGAAGAGCTGCGTCTGGAGCTGTACGAGAAGATCAACGCTCTGGGCATCGGCGCTCAGGGACTTGGTGGTCTCACCACCGTACTCGATGTGAAGGTTAACGACTATCCAACCCATGCAGCTTCTCTGCCCGTTGCCCTGATTCCCAACTGCGCCGCCACCCGCCATGTTGAGTTCACTCTCGACGGCAGCGGCCCTGCGGAGCTGACGCCCCCTAAACTGGAAGATTGGCCGGAGATCACCTGGGATGTCTCGGGCGGCTCACGCCGAGTCAATCTGGACACTGTCACTCGCGAAGAGATTGCCAGTTGGCAGCCCGGCGAGCGTCTGCTGCTTTCCGGCAAACTGCTGACCGGCCGCGACGCCGCCCACAAGCGCATCCAGGATCTGCTCGCCAAGGGTGAATCACTGCCCGACGGCGTTGATTTCAACAACCGCTTTATCTACTACGTCGGCCCGGTTGATCCTGTCCGTGATGAGATTGTGGGCCCGGCCGGCCCCACCACCTCCACACGCATGGATAAATTCACCGACATGATGCTGGAAGAGACGGGGCTGATTGGTATGGTCGGCAAAGCCGAGCGTGGCCCGGCTGCTGTCGACTCCATCAAGAAACATAAAGCAGTCTATCTAATGGCCGTTGGTGGTGCCGCCTATCTGGTGGCCAAAGCGATCAAAAGTTCGCGTATGGTCGCCTTTGAAGATCTAGGCATGGAGGCTATTCGAGAATTCGAGATCGAAGATATGCCCGTCACTGTCGCCGTCGACAGCCAAGGCACCTCGGTGCACCAAACGGGTCCCGCCGAATGGAAAGTGAAAATTGCAGCGCTGACGGAGTAAAACATGAACGACACATGCAAAGCATTCCGTATTCACAACGATGATGGCCAGCACCGCGCCAGCATTGAAGATGTCACCTTCGATGATCTCGGTGAAGGCGATGTGCTGATCAAAACCCGCTTCTCCAGCGTCAACTACAAAGATGCACTGGCTGGCACGGGTAAAGGCAAAATCCTGCGCAGTTTTCCATTGAATGGCGGTATCGATAGCTGCGGCGACGTGGTCGACTCCAGTGACCCGCGCTTTAGCAATGGTGATCAGGTGATCGTCACCAGCTACGGCCTCAGTGTCTATCACAACGGTGGGTATTCTGAGTATCTGCGTGTACCTGCCGATTGGGTAGTCAAACTTCCCGACGGCTTGGGCCCTTTTGAAGCCATGGTGCTCGGTACCGCCGGTTTCACCGCAGGCCTGGCCTGTTACCGCATGGAGCAGAATGGCCAACGCCCGGACCAGGGGCCGATTATCGTGACCGGTGCTACCGGCGGTGTCGGCAGCCTGGCTATCGATATATTCTCGCAGCGAGGCTACGAGGTGGTCGCTGTCTCGGGTAAACCGGAGATGAGCGATTACCTCAAACAGATTGGTGCTGCCCGAGTCATTGGTCGCGATGAGATCTCACCGGGACAACGTCCGCTGGAGAAAGGCTTGTGGGCTGGCGCGGTTGACAATGTAGGCGGGGAGATGCTCGCCAATCTCACCCGCACCATGCAACCTTGGGGCAACATCGCCAGTATCGGCCTGGCTGGCGGTTTCGATCTGAACACGACAGTGATGCCCTTCATTATCCGCGGCGTCAGCCTACTCGGCATCGACTCTCAGGAGTGCCCAGCCGATATTCGCCAGACAGTTTGGAATCTGCTTGCTACAGATTATCGCCCCCGTCACCTGGAGACTATCGTCGACAAAGTGGTCACTCTGGAGGAGCTACCCGAGGTGTTCGAACAGATGCTCAGCGGCAAGACCAAAGGACGGGTTGTGGTCAATACTCAAGAGACAACTGCATAATTGATAACAGGCCCTAGGCAAAAATCGTCGACTGTTTCATTTTCTGCTTCAGTTACGGCGATTTTTGCCTCTTAAATCATCCCGCCCGGAATTAACTGACTAATCCCTCCCTTTCAGCCTGGCAAGGCGCGGTCGGATCGAACGCTATCACACCACCTTTACCACCCGTTTTCACTTTTATAACACACTAAATTCCTGTGATCTGATCCACTGTATCAGAAAAGAAACCATAAACTGTTTAAGTTTTAAACAACTGCGGCCGTTAGTGTCCTTGCCCTGCGAAAAATAAAAACACAGTCAAAGGACGAACTACCACTATGTATTTCAAAAACTTATCAATAAGAACAAAAGTTCTTCTGTTATCCATTACTCCAATTCTACTCATAACCACAACTCTGCTAACCGCAAGCATTATCAGTGAGCGCCGTACCGGTGCTGAACGTATCGAAAACACACGGCAACTTTTGATGGAAGAGAAAGAGACACAGCTTCAAAGCTATGTTGAATTGGCCGTCTCTTCAATCAAAAGCATCTACGAGCCCGCTTCCGCCACAGACGTTGAAGCGCAAACAAAGGCAAGAAATGTATTGCGCGGCCTCAGCTACAGCCACGACGGCTATATCTTCGCCTTTAAATACGACGGCACCTCCATAGTTCTGGGACCAAAACCTGAGCTAGAAGGCACCAATCTCATGAACCTCAAGGATAAGGACGGCAACCTGTTCACCAAAGGCATGATTGAACTGGCTAAAAAAGGAGGCGGCATCTACTCCTACAAATGGGAGAAACCATCAACCAAAGAGACTGTTGATAAACTGAGCTACGCCGCTGGCCTGGATAAATGGCAATGGGTTATCGGTACCGGTTTTTATATCGACGATATCGATAAAGAGATCGCCAGAATGTCCAAGGAGACGAATGCAGCAATAACCAAACGCATCATCCAAACGGCACTGACAGCGGGTGTGTTGATATTGTTAGCTGTATTTGCCAGTAGTTGGCTGGCGCACAAAATCAGCCGACCACTCAAACAGACAGCCAACGCCTTGTTGGATATTGCCGAGGGTGACGGTGACTTAACCCGCCGCCTCGACTCTCAGGGCGAAGATGAAATCGGCAGATTGTCATGCAGCTTCAACCGATTTATCGATAAAATCCATGGCATTATCAAGCAAGTGGAGTGCTCATCCGAACAGCTTACTTCCGCCGCGAAGCAGATGTCATCGATCACCGATAAAAATAATACCGCCGCACATGAACAGCGTGATGGCACCGATCAGATTGCTGTCGCCATCAACGAAATGACCGCCACCGTACAAGAGGTGGCCAAAAGCGCTTCTGACGCGGCCAACGCTGCTCAGACCGCTGATAGCAAGGTACAAGAAGGGATATCAACCGTAGATAACACCATCGCCTGTATAGGCGACCTGGAACGAAATTCTACGGAAGCGTCTGAAATGGCCCACAAACTGGCCATTGAGGGCGAGAACATCGGTACCGTGCTGGATGTTATTCGCGGCATTGCCGAACAGACCAACCTGCTCGCCTTGAATGCCGCCATCGAGGCGGCCCGTGCCGGTGATAAAGGACGCGGCTTCGCCGTGGTTGCCGATGAAGTGCGCACACTGGCCAGCAGAACCCAGGAATCAACTGTTGAGATTCAGGAGATGACCGAACGCCTGCGCAACGGCACCGCTGCAACGGTGAGTGCCATGAATCGCAGCGCCGAGCAGACCCAGAAAGCCGTTGACGTTGCGCACCAGGCGGGGGATAGCCTACGTTCTATCTCCGAAGCGGTGGGCACGATCAATATGATGAATACTCAAATCGCTTCCGCCGCTGTTGAGCAGGGAACAGTGGCTGAAGAGATCAATCGCAATGTCACGCGCATTGCCGAGATCGCCGATGAGACATCACATGTGGCTGAGCACGCCAGCGGCACCGCTGACGAGGTGGCGCAACTGGGTGGCGATCTCCACAAAATGATTCATCAATTCAAACTGTAGCCATCCCGGAAGATGTGCTGATTTGCAGGTGCCCACCCCAACAACCATCCACAGGATGGTTGTTGGGCTTTACCACGCTTGTTGGTCAGGCACTAACCAATACGTTTCAACTCTCCATCCCGATAGTGTACATCGAGCCAGCACTGAGGCAGAGCTTCGCCGGAGAGAAAAATCAGATCCTGCTTGCTAAATCTTTCAGGGTCCTGCAGCTCTTCACCCACATTGTAACGACCTACCAGATCAGGATGATTAGGGTTGAACAGATCAGTCAGACTCAATACCTCGACCAACCTGCCGTTGGTAGCGTGTTTGAGAAACATACACCCTCCTTTTTCTGCATAACGGTTGTTCCGCCGCTAATTTTCAAAAAAGAGTTGCATCAATAGATAAGTATGGAAGCACCGGGAGGGTTTTCAAGTTAGGGCCTGTTAGCACTGATTTGATTGTCACTGCCAAGGCCATTTTTTGTTCAGCAAGGCAGAAGGAGCGTCGTGTAGTGAGTCTACATAAGCGACTGATAACGCGGCTGAACGAAAAATGGCCTTGGCCCTCGTACTATTAATAAGGGGGTTGAGCCTAAAAAAGCACCTCTCAGCATTACTCGTCACTTATTTGGAGCAGCCAAACTGCGCTCCTCGCGCCTTGATTGGTGCTTTTTTAGGCTCAACAGTGACGATCAAATTAGTGTTAACAGGCCCTAGCCTGTTATCCGTTCTGCTCAGCCCACTTCTCAGGAGTAAACGTCTTGATCGACAGCGCATGCAACTCATCACTCTCGAGTTGGGTTTTTACTGTCTCTTTCACCATGCGGTGCTGCTGAATAAGGGTCT
>JAKSCN010000539.1 GCA_022360595.1 Chromatiales bacterium | reverse complement strand
CGAGATCAATGCATTGAAGGGGCAACTGAGAGCCAGAGTCACCCTCCTCGCCTGCGACGCCGCGCTCGCTGAAGGAGCGCCCTGGGTATTCGAGCCCTGGGAGGAGTTTACCCTGCCCGAGACGTTCAAGGGTGGGGGCGGCACCAGTTTTGAACCGGTCTTTGAGTGGGTTGAACAGCAGGGCATGCAACCCGAATCACTGGTCTATTTCACCGACGCCGAAGGCGCATTTCCACAACAAGAGCCACACTACCCGGTGCTCTGGCTCATCAAAGGTAAAAACCCAGTACCCTGGGGACAGCGAATTCAGCTAAACTGATCTAGGGCCTGTTAACACTATTTGATTGCCATCTCACAGTATCCGAAATTGATCAGAGATACCTTCAAGGTGAGCAACTGACTCCTGGAACTTTTCACACACAACCGGGTCTTTTACTACCATGCAGTCACTGATGTTTTCACCTCAGACCAGCTCCAAGCAGCTCACTATGTTGGTGGCGATACTGTTTCTGTTGTCCTCTTTAGTCTCGACTGTACACGCCCAAAATATTCAACTTCCTGAAATGGGTGATCCATCAGGCAGCTTGATTACTCCCGTTGAGGAGAGACGCCTTGGCCAAGCCTTCATGCGCAGCATCCGCAATACCAAGGATGTAGTGACCGATCCGCTGACAGTCAGTTATGTTGAGTCTTTGGGCAGTCGTCTGGTCACCAACAGCAGCCAGGCCAACCAAGGTTTCACATTTTTTTTGATCAGTGACCCACAAGTGAACGCCTTCGCCGGCCCAGGCGGCTACATCGGTGTCTACAGCGGTCTGGTCACCACCACTCAATCCGAGAGCGAACTGGCCTCGGTGCTGGCCCATGAGATTGCCCATGTCACCCAGAAACATCTGATCCGCACCTATGATGCGATGAATCGAATGAGCCTGCCCGCAGCCGCGTTAATGTTGGCTGCGCTAGCTGTTGGCGCAGCCTCCAAGAACCCGGATGCCGGTATCGCTGCCGCCACTGGTATCCAGGCCGGCATGATCCAACGGCAAATCAATTTTACCCGCGCCCACGAAGAGGAGGCAGATCGCATCGGCATTCAAATTCTGGCCGACGCCGACTTCGATTCACGCGCCATGCCCACCTTCTTTTCCCGGATGGGCAAGGTTAATCAGATCTATGACAGCGGTGAAATACCGGAGTTTCTGCGCACCCACCCAGTCACCACCAACCGCATGGCCGATGCTTATGCGCGTGCCGAGGACTACCCCTATCGCCAACGCGCGGACAGCCTGGAGTACCATCTGCTTAGAGCACGACTGAAAGTAGCCGAGCAGGTCAACCCGAAAGAGGCGGTTATAGCATTCAGCAAGGCACTGAAAGAGGGGCGCTATCGTAACGAATTGGGACAGCGCTATGGTTTGGCGCTGGCGCTGATCAACAGCCGCGATTACCAAGCCGCCGAAAAAGAGCTGAAGAAGCTACTGCAACAGCGCCCCGAACAGATCGATTTCATCGTGACTAATGCGCTGCTTCTGCAGCAGACCAACCGTGCCAGGGAGGGACTGAAGAAGCTGCAACAGGCACTCGACCAAAATCCGGGGAGTTACCCTTTATCGTACTATCTGGCCGAAGGGCTTATCTCGAACGACCAACCGGATCAGGCAATCCCGGTACTGGAAGCGCAACTTAAAGGACGCCCGGATGATGTTGGGCTCTACCGGCTGCTGGCCCGGGCCGCCGGTAACGCCGGCAAAAACAGCTTGGGGCATCAGTATCTGGCAGAATATTACTATCACTCCGGCAATCTCAAATCGGCCCAACAGCAGTTGGAGATCGCCTTACGCAACAGTAACCTCAGTTACTACGACAACGCAAAAATGGCTGCACGCCTAAAGGAGATCAAACAGGAGGCCCAGGAGCAGAAAGAGCGCAAACAGTAAAATTCCATTTTTAAAAAATGGTTTTATGGAACAAAGCCTCTTTGTTCCGAGCACGCCTTCGGGTATGCTAAAAGAACCATTCGGAATGTTTGAGATATGGCTACAGGACAGGGCAGTTTGATCCTGCACAATATTAAGACTAAAGGCCATTGGAGTGCTGCATTCCGAGCTGAAGGAGGTAAGTATTCTCAGGATGTCAGGCTGACTTGTCTGCATTCCTAACTCATACGGTTAATCTGCCGTACTGCGCACCAATCTCAGTCAACCCAGCACCATACAACTGTAAATATAAAACAGTGATGATTTAAAACTCTCGCTATACAGGAGAAAATGATGGATACAAGTATGAAACGTAGAATCTTATTGAAAGGTTCCCTGGCTGCCAGCGCACTGAGTGTTGCGGTTGGTGCCGGCCTGTTGACCCCGAAAGCGGTACTGGCGGCCTGGTCTGAAACAGCCTTTACCGCCAAACAGATTCCTGACGCACTCAATGCCCTATACGGCAGTAACAGCCTGGAAGAGGTCGACAGCATCAACATCAAAGCACCGGATATCGCTGAAAACGGTGCTGTTGTACCTGTAACGGTATCTACCAGCATGGGCAATGTTGAGTCGATCTCCGTCATTGCAGCCGAGAACCCTGTCCCGCTGATCGCCAGCTTCAACCTGGGCGAAGGCGGTGTTCCTTTCGTATCTACCCGTATCAAAATGGGCAAAAGCGGTGATGTGATTGCCGTGGTTAAGGCCGATGGCAAGCTCTTCAGCACGCGCAAACCGGTCAAGGTCACTATTGGTGGTTGTGGCGGCTAAACCCGGCTGAATGTCCTGGGACATTTTCTACACGGTTTAGACACACAGACACCAAATACGAATATTTGAGGATTTAGAAAGATGGCTAAAAAGTCGATTAAGATTCGGGCGAAACTGAAGAATGATGAGATCACCGTCAAGGCGCTGATGACCCACCCCATGGAGTCCGGCACCCGTAAAAACTCCAAAACCGGTGAACTGGTTCCCGCCCACTACATTCAGGAAGTGAAGTGCGAAGTGGCAGGTAAAAACGTGATGACCGCCCACTGGAATGGTGGCGTGTCAAAAAATCCTTATCTGTCATTTAAATTCAAAGGCGCCAACAAAGGCGATATGCTGACACTGACCTGGGTCGATAACAAAGGCAATAGCGAATCGGGTCAAGCCAAGATCGGCTAACGGCTCGCTACCTTTCCAATCAAAAAGCCCGCATCGGTCGATGCGGGCTTTTTGATATACGCCATGGAAAGCATTGGCATCTATTTCAGCTCCCCCTCTTCAAAATCCAGTGCATCACCAAACTCATCATCAAGTTCATTAAAATCGCCATCCATTTCATCATTGAGCCCATCCAAGTCACCACCCAGCTCCTCTTCAAACGCTTCGAGCGATGTTTCTTCCTGCTCCTCAGCAACACTATTTTCCGGTTCGGCTGAGGGCGCGACAGTCTCAGAGAGTTCACCATCACTCTCCATCACATCATCAAGTAAAATCTCCTCATCGGCATCAATCAGACTATCCCTTTCCAGCTCTGCGGCACCATTCTCAACGAAGGCCTCCTGCGCCTCCGGAACAGTCGCTTGGGCAGGAGCTTCCTGAGTTGCTTCCCCTGCATGTTCGATGGGCGCTTCACTGCCTTCGGTATT
>JAKSCN010000547.1 GCA_022360595.1 Chromatiales bacterium | reverse complement strand
TTGGCTACGGTACACGATATCTTGAAAACTATACTCCGGGATGATGGAGAATCCTGATGAAACCGCCTGTTCACCCCTTTTACACACCGGATGGGTTGTAATGTCACGGATGCTGCAGGCCAGCAGCTCCCCGTAGTCAGTATCCAGGAGGCTGGCGCTGATTTCTGCAAGAAACCGCCCCCCATCCTCATGTCGACCAATTAATCTTAAGAAATGTGGTTTTTCTTCCGGTGCTGCTGTATCTCCGCTCCCTCTATTGAACAGAGATTCAGTATTTTCGTCTGGAAATAGCGCCTCTACTGGCTGAGTGCGCAACATGTTCTGGGCATAGCCGAAAAGTTGCTTGGCGTGTGTATTGGACCAGAAGATTTGGCCAGTCCTGTCAAAAACCAAAATGGCATCAGGTAGCCCTGCGAGGAGTGAATGGCAAAATTTATTCCTCGTTTTAAAAGCTGGGTAGGGGGGAGGCCTATTGGTGCTCTGGAGGATACGCCTCGTACCTGATCCCGCTTGAGCAGTTATATTGCTTAGACTTCCCTTCCCTGGAGTCATAGCCAACCTCCGCTTAGTAGAAAGGGGCAGTGTGAGGAATAAGAGGGGATTACTCGTTTAGTCGGTACCTGCTCCCAATGACCTCTTCTCCCCGAGGGCTGGTTTTATCTCTGAGTCGTTCGCTGAGGTATCTCCTTATCCGTTAACACCTCAATTATAGTTGACTTCTCAAATCACGCGGGCGCAACCTGTTCTACGTTGCAATTTTCGGTAACCCTTGGCTCTTCACGGGGGAGGTGGGAGGCCATGTAAGGTGTTAAGCCTCGTGAAAAGGAATGAGTTGTTCCCTAGGGGGGACGTGCTCGGCAGGAGCCCATTGGTGGATGAACTGAGGAGAGACCAACGCATAAAATATTGAATTAGGCAGCACTATTACAGCGGGATTTCCCTCATACTCATTCGACTATATTCCACTGGCTTTATGTGTGAGTGGTGTGGTTTTTGGTGAGTGACTGTTCGGATGGTCGGTTTTGACATCAAGAGGATGGAGTGTTGTTTTGGGAACGGCTGATAGTATTCAGTGATCGTCAAAAATGGTAATGTTTATTAAGGAATAGGTTGTCAGTATTTTAAGGTCAGTGACGGCCAAATTAGTGTTAACAGGCCCTAGTAGACTCTACTGTATGTGAGAAAGAGTGCGCCGCAATGGTTCCATGAAGTCATGAATGATAATAACAACACGGTTGCCATAACCTTCCTGTATGTTGATTTTTTGCAACACGCATCCAATTGATCATGGGCTGAAACTATGTATACCCTTCTGATTATCTTCTTTCTTGTGGCGATAGTGATCTCGTTTCTCTGTTCGCTCTGGGAGGCGGCTTTACTGAGTATTACGCCTTCCTATGCGCAAATAAAGCAGAGTGAAGGATCGCAAGTTGGCAAGCTTTTACAGACATTCAAAGAAAATATTGATCGACCGCTTGCAGCCATTCTTACTTTAAACACGATCGCGCACACGGTGGGTGCGATCGGGGTTGGTGAGCAGGCATCAAAAATATGGGCAGAGACCGACCCATTGATAACCAGCTTCATCGTGCCGGTGTTGATGACGCTCGCTATACTGATTTTATCCGAACTCATTCCAAAAACCATTGGAGCAAATTTTTGGAAGGAGCTCGCGCCGTTTACCGTGCTCTCGCTATCCATAGTGATAATGCTGCTCTATCCGTTAATCTGGTTCAGTCAGTTCATTACAAGGGCGTTAAAAAAAGATAAGTCAAAAAGTGTGTTTTCGCGGTTAGATTTTCTTGCCATGACTGAGATTGGCGCAAAGGAGGGGGTATTCGAAAAGCGGGAATCTGAAATTATCACCAACCTTTTGCGCTTCGATACTATACAGGCGAAAGATATAATGACGCCCCGGACAGTAGTCAAGACTGCTCCCGAAAAAATGACGATTAAAGCGTATTTTGAAGCGCACAAGGAGCTGCGTTTTTCGCGCATCCCCCTTTATCAGGAAGAGTCTCACGACCATATCACAGGATATATCCTAAAAGATGAGTTGCTCGCCAATCTCATAAAGGATGATGGAAATAGACCGATCAGTACGATCAAAAGGGATATCATCGTAATACATGAAACTTTCCCGATTCCGGAGCTTTTCAATCGGTTTTTGAAAAAGCGGGAACATATCGCACTGGTGGTGGACGACTTTGGCGGCATGTCGGGAATCGTAACCATGGAAGATGTTATTGAAACCCTGCTTGGTATGGAGATTGTGGATGAGCTCGATCATACCGAGGATATGCAGGCGTTAGCGCGGAAGAATTGGGAGAAAAGAGCTAAACATCTGGGTCTGATTGAGGATTTACCAGCTCCCTCGCAATCAAATGATCCAGATAATAACGGCTCTGCTGATGACTCAAAAGATGGTTGAGGCAGCTCGACTGCAAGCATCATTGGGGCGATCGCTTGCTGGTATTGAATGATGTATGGTTGATCGGACTGGGAGGCGCCTGATTTGCGCATGACCTGTGGTCGACTCGCACATCAGGAGTTATAAGAACAATAACGCCAATCCGGTAATAGTTGGTGGGCCCACCAGGACTCGAACCTGGGACCAATGGATTATGAGTCCACTGCTCTAACCAACTGAGCTATAGGCCCTTAATAGATACACTATTTTAATCGTTATCGAGGAAACTGCGAAGTCTTTCTGAGCGTGATGGGTGACGCAGTTTACGCAGCGCCTTGGCCTCGATCTGACGAATACGTTCACGGGTTACATCGAACTGTTTGCCTACCTCTTCCAGGGTATGGTCAGTGTTCATGTCGATACCGAAACGCATGCGCAGCACTTTGGCTTCGCGTGAAGTTAGGCCGCTAAGCATGTTCTGAGTCGCTTCGCGCAGCCCTTCGCCTGTGGCAGAGTCCACTGGTGAGATAACGCCGGCGTCTTCGATGAAGTCACCCAGATGTGAATCTTCATCATCGCCAATCGGGGTCTCCATGGAGATCGGCTCTTTGGCGATCTTCAGGACTTTGCGCACTTTGTCTTCCTGCATGTCCATGCGCTCGGCCAGCTCTTCAGGCGTGGCTTCGCGGCCCATCTCCTGAACCATCTGGCGAGAGATGCGATTCAGTTTGTTGATGGTCTCTATCATGTGCACCGGAATACGGATGGTGCGCGCCTGGTCGGCAATCGAGCGTGTGATTGCCTGACGAATCCACCAAGTAGCGTAGGTGGAGAATTTGTAACCGCGGCGGTACTCAAACTTATCAACCGCCTTCATCAAGCCGATGTTGCCCTCTTGGATCAGATCCAGGAACTGCAGGCCGCGGTTGGTGTACTTCTTGGCGATAGAGATAACCAAGCGTAGGTTGGCCTCGACCATCTCTTTCTTGGCACGGCGTGCCTTGGCTTCGCCGATAGACATCTTGCGGTTGATCTCTTTGATCTCGCTGATGCTCAGGCGGTTGAGATTTTCCAGTTCACACAGCTTTTTCTGACAGCGGATAACCTCATCTTTGATGACGCTCAGGGATTCGGCGTATGCCTTGCCGCCGGCGATCTGGTTGTCGATCCACTCCAGTGTGGTCTCGTTGTCAGGAAAAGAGGTGATGAACTCTTTTCTCGGCATCCGCGCCTGATTGACGCACAGATCCATGATCGAGCGCTCTTGAGTGCGGATGAAAGTAATGATGTTGCGCAGGTTCTCCACCAGGTCGTTGAATACGCTGGGGATGAATCGGAAATCCATGAAGGATTCGCTGACGCTGTCAAAGGATTTACGTACCTTATCGTGATCACGCTCGCTCTTATCGAGAGCTTTGCTCAGTACTTTGTAGCGTTTGCGCAGTTCGGCGGCCTTTTCGGCTGCAATTTCGGGGTCGGGGCCGGTATCGACCTCCTCTTCCTCATCGGTATCGTCATCTGAATCGACTTCGATGTTGCTCTCTGCGCTGGCGGATGCTTCAGGAATAGCCTTTGGCGGCTCTTCCTCTTCGATATCGGCAAAACCACTGATCACGTCGCTAAGGCGCATCTCTTCGGCTTCGACGCGATCGAACATTTCGATAATGCGTTCGACAGTGTCGGGGAAACCGGAGAGGGCGATCAGTACCTGGTTTTGTCCCTCTTCAATACGTTTGGCGATCTTCAGCTCGCCTTCACGAGTGAGCAGCTCTACGGTACCCATTTCACGCATGTACATACGCACAGGGTCGGTGGTGCGGCCAAATTCGCCATCAACGCTGGCCAAGGCAGCGGCAGCGGCTTCAGCGGCATCTTCGTCGGTGGTGACCGCAGAGTAGGAGATGACTTGGTCTTCTACATCAGGTGCGCTTTCGAACACCTGAATGCCCATATCGTTGATCATCCGGATGATATCTTCAATCTGCTCCGGTTCTACGATACCATCGGGTAGGTGGTCATTGACTTCCGCATAA
>JAKSCN010000436.1 GCA_022360595.1 Chromatiales bacterium | reverse complement strand
TCGTTCGTGAGCTGACCGGTGGTATCTACTTCGGTGAGCCACGCGGTGTGCGCGAACTGGAGAACGGTGAGAAGCAGGGCTACAACACGCTGGTTTACCGTGAATCAGAGGTGGATCGCATTGTTCGTGTCGCCATGGATATCGCCATGAAGCGCGGCAAGTGCGTCTGCTCCGTAGATAAGGCCAATGTCCTTGAGTGTACCGAGATGTGGCGCGATGTGGCGATCAAAGTGGGTGAGGAGTATCCAGAGGTTGAGCTCTCCCACATGTACGTGGATAACGCCTCCATGCAGTTGGTGCGTGCACCCAAACAGTTCGACGTGATGGTCACCACCAACATGTTTGGCGATATTCTCTCGGATTGTGCGGCGATGTTGACCGGTTCGATCGGGATGTTGCCGTCCGCCTCTCTGAATGAGAAGGGCCAGGGCATGTATGAGCCGATTCACGGCTCAGCGCCTGATATCGCTGGACAGGGTGTGGCCAATCCGCTGGCTACCATCCTCTCTGTGGCGATGATGCTGCGTTACTCCCTGGACGAGGCGGCCATGGCCGATCGCATCGAGCAGGCGGTGACCAAAGTGCTGGATCAGGGACTGCGTACAGCCGATATCATGTCTGAGGGCATGCAGCAGGTTGGTACCGAAGCGATGGGTGATGCCGTGGTTGCGGCGCTCGCTGATTGAAATTAACGATATATCGCTGAAATAAGCCGCTACTGGTTCATCCGGTAGCGGTTTTTTTGTGAAATCGGCTATGAAACTGTCAGCAGATGTTTACAATAGGATGTCCTCCGTTTATTACGGAATTTGTTTAATTACTGATTTAGGTAGAGAGAGTCAATGAAACGCGTAGGTTTTGTCGGTTGGCGTGGCATGGTCGGATCCGTTCTGATGGGTCGCATGCGCGATGAGAAAGATTTTGATCTTATCGATGAGCCGGTCTTCTTCACCACCTCGCAGGTAGGTGAACAGGGCCCGGATATCGGTAAAACGATTCCTGCACTGAAGGATGCAACCGATATTGACGAACTCAAGACGATGGACGCCATCATCTCCTGTCAGGGAGGTGGTTATACCAAATCGGTATTCGAAGATCTGCGTGCCGCCGGTTGGCAGGGCTACTGGATTGATGCCGCCTCCACGCTGCGAATGGCTAACAATAGCGTCATTGTGCTGGATCCCGTGAATTTGAACGTCATCACAGACGCTTTGGACGCAGGTGTGAAAGACTTCATCGGGGGAAACTGTACAGTGAGCCTGATGCTGATGGCGCTGGGCGGTCTGTTTAGAGAAGATTTGGTGGAATGGACAACCGCCATGACTTATCAAGCGGCCTCTGGTGGTGGTGCCAAGCACATGCGCGAACTGCTGAGCCAGATGGGCACAGCCCACGCTTCAGTAAAAGAGCTGCTGGATAACCCTTCATCGGCCATCCTGGATATAGATCGCCAGGTGGCGGAAGCGATGCGTGCCGATACTTTTCCCGTGGACAATTTCGGCGTTCCACTGGCTGGTAGCCTGATCCCCTGGATCGATACCCAGTTGGAGAATGGCCAGAGTCGGGAAGAGTGGAAGGGCAGCGTCGAAACGAACAAGATTCTGGGACGTGAAGAGAATCCAGTGCCGATCGATGGGCTCTGTGTGCGTATCGGGGCGATGCGCTGCCACAGCCAGGCACTGACTATTAAACTGAAGAGAAATGCCCCAATAGATGAGATTGAGGATATTTTGGCATCGGCCAACGACTGGGTAAAGGTACTGCCGAACGATCGTGAGCGTACCATCCAGGAGCTGAGTCCAGCCGTGGTAACCGGCACTTTGAGCGTGCCGGTGGGACGACTGCGCAAGTTGGCGATGGGTGACGAGTATCTTTCAGCGTTCACCGTTGGTGATCAGCTATTGTGGGGGGCAGCGGAGCCGCTGCGTCGCATGCTGAGGATTTTACTGGAACGCTAAGCGACTGTTTCAGTAGTCTACAGCGGGCGGGAGTGTGCTCAAGGTCTGAGCATGCTCCCGTTTTGTTTTCTCAGTTTGTTTGAAAGATACCGAAATAAAAGCAGGGCTTGATGAGCGAGACCAAATTTAATGTAGCGGTGGTTGGTGCTACAGGTGTAGTTGGCGAGGCGATGCTGGCGATTTTAGCCGAGCGTGAATTTCCTGTTGAAGAGGTGTATGCGTTGGCGAGTGACCGGTCCGTGGGCAAGCGGGTCGAATTTGGCGAACGCATGATCAAGGTGACCGACCTCGCGGAGTTCGATTTTTCCCAAGTCGACTTGGCATTGTTTGCCACGGACGCCACAATATCTCAACAGTATGTGCCGGAAGCGACCAGCGCTGGCGCTATCTCAATCGATACCAGTTCAGCATTCCGTTATGAGGACGATATTCCTCTAGTAGTGCCTGAGGTCAATCCGGACGCAGTTTCGGATTATACCCATCGGGGTATAATCGCCAGCCCAAATCCGCTGAGTGTGCAACTGCTATTGGCGTTGAAGCCAATTCATGATGCTGTCGGTGTGGCGCGGATCAATATCTGCACCTATCAGTCGGTCTCCGGTAGTGGTAAGCAGGCGATAGAGACGCTGGCCTTCGAGACTGCTTCAGTCATGAATGCCAAATCGGTTAAGCCGGGTGTTTATGGTAAGCAGATAGCATTCAATGTGTTGGGACAAGTTGGTGAGCTGAGTTCAAATGGCTACACCAAGGAAGAGATGGAGCTGGTGCGCGATAGCGCAAAAATCTTGGCGGAAGACAGTTTGCAGATAAATCCGACAGCCGTTCGGGTGCCTATTTTCTATGGCAATGCAGAGGCCGTGCATATCGAGACAAAAGATAAGATATCGGCAGTAAGCGCCAGGGAATTATGGGAAAACGCACCTGGTGTTAAAGTGATGGATGAGCCTGGTGAGACAGGTTATCCAACACCGGTTAGCGAATCGTCTGCCAGTGATGAGGTTTTTATCGGTAGAATCAGGGAAGATATATCCCATTTACAGGGTCTCAATTTCTGGTCGGTGAGTGATAATGTACGCCGAGGGGCGGCATTAAACAGTGTTCAGATTGCTGAGATTTTGGTAAAAAATTATTTATAAGTTATAGTTAGCGAATAAACATTAAGTTCATTCTATCTCTTGGGGAACATGTTGGAATGACTTGGGTGTGGAGTATTCAGCGGCTATTTTCGCAAGAAGCGTGTGGAAAATATGATTGAGGAAGGGGGACGCATGGTCCGTAAACTATCCCTGGCAGTAGCCCTTGCACTGGGTATTTCACCCCTGTCGGTGCAAGCGCTTGGGTTGGGTGAGATTCAGCTGAAGTCGGCGTTAAATCAATATCTATCGGCAGATATCGAACTGCTCTCCGTCGATGTGGAAGAGGTGGACGATATACGAGTCGAGTTGGCATCGCCAGAAGCCTTCAACCGTGCCGGTGTAGATCGTCCGTTTATCTTGACCAAGCTGGAGTTTAAATCGGTTGAACGGTCCGGTGGCAAAAAGGTCATTGAACTGAGCAGTCAGGCGCCTATCCGTGAGCCCTTTCTGAACTTCCTGATCGAGGTGAACTGGCCGAAGGGCAAGCTGGTTCGCGAATACACTGTTCTGCTGGATCCACCAGCCACACTCAACCGCAGACCTGCGCCGGTGAAAACACCGGAAACCAAGCCGCCGGTGTCGACGGCGGTTTCCAACCGGGTATCCAACGAACCGCCGGACGCGTCCGTGGTCACCTCCTCAGATGTCTCTTGGGCGGGGGGCGACCAGTCACAGGCGCCGAGAACATCGGCTGCCGCGTTTGGAAGTGACTATGGCCCAACCAAGCGTAATGACACGCTCTGGGGTATTGCAAAACAGGTGCGTCACGACGACGCTTCCATACACCAGATGATGATGGCGCTGTTTGAGAGCAATCCTGAAGCGTTCATCGGTAGCAACATCAACAACCTCAAAGTGGGGCAAGTCCTACGTATTCCCGACCGTGAGCAGGTGCTCTCTCTGAGTCAGCGTGAAGCTTATCTGGCTTACAGTCGGCAGGTGCAGGAGTGGGAGGCCGATCGCCAGCCAGTCGCAGCACAAGAGTCGAGCGAAGTCGCCAAAACCGGTACCCAGGATAACGCGCCAACCGCTATGGCAGACGATCAGGCGGATGCCGGTGATCAGTTGAAAATCGCAACAGCTCGCCCGGATGGTGAGGGTGAGGCTGGTTCCAGTGAAGGCGATGAACCCGCCAAGGCGTTGGATGAGTTGCGCCAGGATCTGCTGATCGCCGAAGAGGCGAAAGCGGGGGCTCTGCAGGAGGGCGAAGAACTTAAATCCCGAGTAGCTGACCTGGAGTCGCAACTCCAGGATCTCCAGCGTCTGTTGGAACTGAAGAATGATCAACTGGCTCAGCTCCAGGCGGCTGTAGGCGGCGAGCTGCCTGCCGATGCTGCACCTGCTGAGACAGCCGAGATAGATCCGGCCACGGCTACTGAAACAGCAGAGATAGACCCAGCCGCAGCTACTGAGACAGCCGATGGCGCGGTGGAAGAGAGCGCAGAACAGCCCGCGGTGGTAACCGATGAGCAGCCTGCGGTGGATCCTGTCGTTGCAGCAGAGACCCCCGATCAGGTGGCTGCAGAACCCGTGACAGAACAAGCGGACGCTACTGCGCCGGTGGTTGAAGAGCCAGCGGCTCCTGTTGTTGCCGAGGCTCAGCCTGAGCCGAAGCCGGAGGTTAAACCAGAACCACCAAAGCCGGTTGTCAAAACCAAACCGACTCTGGAAGAGCGCAGTCTCTATGAGCGGGTGATGGGCGACA
This sequence comes from Chromatiales bacterium, assembly GCA_022360595.1. Taxonomy (GTDB): domain Bacteria; phylum Pseudomonadota; class Gammaproteobacteria; order Chromatiales; family Chromatiaceae; genus BM503. The sequence goes on along the minus strand of JAKSCN010000436.1, from coordinate 13,654 downwards.
CCACCCTGCTGGGCGGCATCATCGGCGGTATCGTCGTACTGCTGGCAATGCTCTGGGTGTTGATTAGCAGACGCCGCTCCAACAGTGCCGATTTCCAGGAGAGTATCCTGGTCAATACCATTGATGATGAAGAGCAGACTGAGCCGCCGGAGATCACGGCGCAGCAGAGTGAGGAGACCTCTTTCCTGAGTGATTTCTCACCCAGCGATATCGATGCGCTGCAGAACGAGACGGGTGAAGTCGATCCGTTGGCCGAGGCCGATGTCTATATCGCCTATGGTCGTTATCAGCAGGCTGAAGAGCTGGTCAAGCAGGCGATCAACAAAGATCCTGAGCGTCTTGAGCTGAAGCAGAAACTGGCTGAAATTCTGTTCGCCACCAAGGATAAGGATGCCTATCTGGCGCTGGCTGAAGAGATGCGGGGCGATGATATCGATAACCAAAATCCGGAACTCTGGGGACGCATTGTCTCTATGGGCGCACAGCTTATGCCTGGGGCGGCGCTATTCTCGGGTGCGGCGGTGGCTGCTGCCGATGAGAGTGTCGCCAGCGAAACAGAAGAGTTGGATGAAATCTTGAATCTGGATGCCGATCTGGGTGCCGAGTTCAATTTGGATGAACTGGAGATAGATGAGGCTGACAGCAAAGACGTGGTGGCTGAAGAGAAGCCTGCGTCCGGTGATGATGATCTTGATTTCGATCTGGATCTCAATCTGGATACGCTGGATAAAGGCGTGCATGAGGATACCGGCAGTTTGGAATCACTGGCCGATATTGCCGACCTCAGTGAGAAGACGGAGATGCTTGATATCGATGTCGGCCTCGATCTGGATGCCGAGACCACTGCACTCGGGTTGGACGATAACGAGAGTCTCGACCTTGACCTGGAGCCTGGTAATGATGTGGTGGCAGAACTCGGTCTTGGTGGGGATCAGCAGGAAGATCTGAAACACTTTGAAGAGCCGACCTCGGAAGTGATTCAACTCAAAATCGACGATCCGTTGGAAGAGGCGGAGGTTGCCGATCTGGCCAACGATAGTCTGGATTTAGGCGACTTGGGTGATCTTGATCTGGACCTGTCCGGTTTCAACCCTGGTAGCGAAGTTGATAATGAGAGCGCTACCATAGATGAGGTGAGTGAACAGCTCGAGAATGCACTGGAAGAGAGCGCCTATACTCTGGATGATCTGGATGTTGGTGATGGTGCGGAGATTTCCCTGGATACAGGTGAAGAGCCGAGTGAGGACGATGAGGTCAACACCAAGATCGATCTGGCGCGGGCCTATGTCGATATGGGTGATCCGGAAGGGGCTCGGGATATCCTGGGCGAGGTTTTGGAAGAGGGTAACGATACCCAGAAGGGTGAAGCACAGGAGATGCTTGATTCCCTTAGCTGACACTGTTCAAATATCGGCTATTTTTTTATAGCCGAATGTCAATTGATGAGAGGCGCTTAGGCGCCTCTCTTCTTTTCTATAGTTGCAAATAGCGGGGAGTTGGTTCCGACAATGCGTGTGGCGATGGGGGTTGAGTATAACGGTGCCGCATTTCACGGTTGGCAGACGCAGGGTGATGTGCGTACCGTGCAAGAGACTCTTGAGCAGGCGCTCTCTGTCGTGGCCGACCATCCTGTAGTGGTGCAATGCGCGGGGCGCACCGATGCGGGAGTGCACGGTATGGGGCAAGTTGTACACTTTAATACCGAGGCCCAGCGTAGCGAACGCAACTGGCTGCTGGGGACCAATGTGAACCTGCCCAAAGATGTAAACGTCAACTGGGTGCGGCCGGTGGCAGAGCACTTCAATGCCCGTTTCTCGGCGCTCGAGCGCAGCTATCGCTATATTATTCTCAATCGCCCGACTCGCTCCTCGGTGTGGCAGGATAGGGTGGTGTGGATTCACAAACCGCTGGATAGCCAGAGGATGCATCAAGCGGCCCAGTATCTGCTCGGCACTCACGATTTTACCTCTTACCGGGCGATAGGCTGCCAGGCGAAAAGTCCGGTGCGCACTATTACCCATATCTCTGTCACCCAGGAGGCTGACCGCATCTTTCTGGATGTAACCGCCAACGCCTTTCTGCACCATATGGTGAGAAATATTGCCGGCGTACTGATCGCCATCGGCAAGGGGGAACAACCCCTCGACTGGACCAGGCAGGTGTTGGAACATCAGGATCGGACACTGGGGGGTGTCACGGCTCAACCCGAAGGACTTTACCTGGTTCGGGTGGGGTATCCCGAAGAGTTCCAACTGCCCGAGAATCCACCGTTATAACGACCCATAGGCTCTATTTGGTGGCGATCCCGCTTTCACCTGAATCGATGTTGCTGTATCTTTGTCTGTCCAATGAAAACCCGTGTTAAAATTTGCGGAATTACCCGTGTTGAAGATGCCCAATCAGCAGTAACCTGTGGCGCTGATGCCATTGGTCTGGTGTTCTATCCACCGAGCCCACGCGCGGTAACACCTGATGCGGCGGCTGAGATCGTTGCGTCGCTACCACCGTTTATAACGACAGTGGGCCTGTTCGTGAATGAACAGCCGGATACCATTGCGCATGTGTTGTCCCGGGTGCCTCTTGATCTGTTGCAATTCCACGGTGATGAGTCGCCCACTGACTGCGGGCGGTACGGCAGACCATTTATAAAGGCTATCCGTATGCGTGACGATGTGGACCTGGTCGCCGTGCGCGAACGCTATAGCGCTGCCGCAGGGATACTGCTGGACAGTTATCGTAAAGGGGTGCCGGGTGGCACGGGAGAGAGTTTTGAGTGGGATCGCATTCCCACCGAGATGGCTGGCGAGATCGTGTTGGCCGGTGGGCTGACCCCCGACAATGTTGAGCAGGCCATTCGTCAGGTGAGACCCTATGCCGTCGATGTAAGCGGAGGGGTGGAGAAGGAGAAAGGCATCAAGGATGTGGAGAAGATCGCTGCGTTTATGCGAGGAGTAGAGCGTGCCAACTGAAGAGCAGATCGATTTTAACAGTGTGCCGGATGAGCGTGGTCACTTTGGCCCCTACGGCGGACTGTTTGTGGCCGAAACCTTGATGGAGCCTCTGGACGAGCTCCGCCAGGCCTATGAGAAGTACATGCAGGACGAAACGTTCCTGGCGGAGCTGGATGCCGATCTGGCCCACTATGTGGGTCGTCCTTCCCCCATCTATCATGCCGAACGCCTGAGCCGCGAGCTGGGCGGTGCGCAAATCTATCTGAAGCGCGAAGATCTGAACCACACCGGCGCGCATAAGGTGAACAACACCATCGGTCAGGCGCTGCTGGCCAAGCGGATGGGCAAAACCCGTATTATTGCCGAGACCGGTGCTGGTCAGCATGGTGTGGCGACAGCCACTGTCGCGGCCCGCCTGGGCCTGGAGTGCGTGGTCTACATGGGGGCAGTGGATATAGCCCGTCAAGAGGCCAATGTTTATCGCATGCGTCTGCTGGGCGCGGAAGTGGTCGGTGTCGAGTCCGGTTCCAAAACTTTGAAAGATGCGCTGAACGAGGCGATGCGCGACTGGGTAACCAATGTCGACAACACCTTCTACATCATCGGTACCGTGGCGGGGCCGCACCCTTATCCGGCGATGGTGCGCGATTTTCAGGCGGTCATCGGTCGTGAAGCGCGTGAGCAGATCCAGCAGCAAGCCGGTGCTATGCCGGATGCCTTAGTGGCTTGTGTGGGTGGTGGTTCAAACGCAATTGGCCTCTTTTATCCTTTCCTGAATGACAGCGACGTTGCTATCTACGGCGTTGAGGCTGCAGGTGATGGGTTGGAAACCGGCAATCATGCCGCTCCGCTGTGTGCCGGTAGACCCGGGGTATTGCACGGTAACCGCACCTATTTAATGGAAGACCAGGATGGCCAGATTATTGAGACCCATTCGGTGTCGGCCGGTTTGGACTACCCGGGCGTTGGCCCGGAGCACGCTTGGCTGAAAGATGTGGGACGCGCTCAGTATGTGGCCGTGACCGACCAGGAGGCGCTGGCCGCTTTCCATACACTGACCCGTACCGAAGGGATTATCCCGGCCCTGGAGTCGAGCCATGCGCTGGCCTATGCGGCAAAGCTGGCACCGACCATGAATAAGGATCAGATCGTTTTGGTCAACCTGTCGGGCCGAGGCGATAAAGATATGCATACCGTAGCAGCACTCGATGGTATAGAGCTATGAGTCGAATCAGTGGACGTTTTCAGCAGTTAAAATCGGAAAATCGCACAGCGCTGATCCCCTTTGTCACCGCGGGTGATCCTGCCCCTGGCGTCACTGTGCCACTGATGCATGCGATGGTTGAGGCTGGCGCCAGTATCATTGAGCTGGGCGTCCCTTTCTCTGATCCCATGGCCGATGGTCCGGTGATTCAGAAAGCCAACGAGCGCGCCCTGATCCACAAGGTCAGCTTGCGTGATGTGCTGGCGATGGTGAAAGAGTTTCGTAGTCAGGATCAGGAGACACCGGTTATTTTGATGGGGTATCTCAATCCCATTGAGGTGGTGGGCTATCAGGTTTTCGCTGAAGCGGCTGCCGAAGCGGGTGTTGATGGTCTGATCACCGTCGATATTCCTCCGGAAGAGGCGGAGGAGTTTTGCCGGATTTTGGGCAAGCATGACATCGATCCGGTTTTCCTTGTGGCGCCGACCAGTACACCTGAACGTATCAAGCGCATTTGCGATGCCGCTGGTGGTTTTGTCTACTCCGTCTCATTCAAAGGGATTACCGGCGCCGCCAAACTGGATGTTGATGCGGTCGCAACCAAGTTGGAAGAGATTCGCCAGCATACCGATCTGCCGGTTGGTGTCGGATTCGGTATCAAAGACCCAGCTACTGCCCAGGCGGTGGGCCGTGTTGCCGATGCGGTGATTGTTGGCAGTGCTTTAGTAAACCGTGTTGAAGCGTTCGCTGATCAACCCGATGCGATTGCTCCCGCTGTAGCAGAGTTGTTGGCTGCTATGCGTAGTGCGATGGATGAAAATTAACATCCAGCGCCTCTGAACCTTGATAAACTTGGCAATTATTTCTGCCGGTCGGCCATGCAGGTTGACCGTTTGCCACAGACGAGAGACAGGATTTAACCATGAACTGGTTTGAAAAATTGATGCCCAGCCGTATCCGTACCGAAGGTAGTGGTACCAAGCGGGTAGTCCCTGAAGGGCTTTGGGCCAAGTGCCCGGGGTGTGGGGCGATTCTCTACCGGGCAGAGATGGAACGCAATTTTGATGTCTGCCCCAAGTGTGATCACCATAATCGCATTGGCGCGAGACGACGCCTGGAGATCTTTCTTGATCCCGAAAGTGGTGAAGAGATTGCCGAGGAGCTCAGTCCTGGTGATCCGCTGAAGTTCAAAGACAGCAAAAAGTATAAGGATCGTGTTCTTGCCGCCCAGAAGCAGACCGGTGAGAAAGATGCCCTGGTGGTGATGAAAGGGCAGCTAAAAGGTATGGATGTGGTGGTTGCGGCGTTTGAGTTCAGCTTTATGGGCGGCTCGATGGGTTCGGTTGTTGGAGAGCGTTTTGTGCAGGGCGCCAATATCTGTCTGGAGCACAACATCCCCTTTATCTGTTTCTCTGCCAGTGGCGGTGCACGTATGCAGGAGTCACTCTTCTCACTGATGCAGATGGCCAAGACCAGTGCTGCATTGGGCAAAATGGCCAAGCGCGGTATTCCTTATATCTCGGTACTGACCGATCCGACCACCGGTGGTGTTTCGGCCAGTTTTGCCATGCTGGGCGATGTGAATGTGGCTGAGCCCAACGCGCTGATCGGCTTTGCCGGCCCGCGGGTCATCGAGCAGACCGTGCGTGAGACCTTGCCGGACGGCTTTCAGCGCAGTGAGTTTCTGCTGGATCATGGTACGGTGGACATGATTGTCGATCGCCGTGAAATGCGCGATCAGCTAGCCAATGTGTTGAGTATTTTTATGCACAAAGCCAGGCCCTGATCGGCCCTGGCTATCCTTCCAAAACGTTAGCTGCCTGACGATACCGACATGCGCTTTTCGACTCTCAATGAATGGCTCGACTGGCAGCTCACCTTGAACCCGACAGAGATTCGGCTCGGGCTGGATCGCGTTGGCGCTGTGTGGCAGGAACTCCACCCATCGCCACTCTCGAGCCGCGTCATTACCGTGGGTGGTACCAATGGCAAAGGTTCCAGTGTCGCCTTCTTAAGAGAGATATTGACCGCTGCCGGCTATCGGGTGGGCTGTTACACCTCTCCTCACCTTTATCGTTATAACGAGCGTATTCTGATCGATGGTGTTGAAGCCAGCGACGAGTTGATCTGCCAAGCCTTTGAGCAGATCGATCAGGCCCGCCAAGAGACACCGCTCACCTATTTTGAGTTTGGTACGCTCGCTGCCTTGTGGCTGTTCAGCGAAGCCCAGCTCGATGTAATACTGCTCGAAGTGGGACTGGGTGGGCGTTTGGATGCCGTCAATATTATCGATGCCGATGCCGCCCTGATTACCACTGTAGACTTGGACCACACTGACTGGTTGGGCGATAACCGTGAGGCTATCGGTTATGAAAAGGCCGGTATTATGCGCCCGGATCGACCGACCGTATTTGCTGGTGAACAGCTCCCCGATTCGGTTGTCGAACATGCGGAGAAAGTGGGGAGCCGCCTCTATGTTGCGGAGAGAGACTTTGGTTTCTCTGTAGGGGAGCAGGGTTGGAACTGGTGGTCAGAGACCAGTAATCGCCGCTCACTGCCACTGCCCACGTTGCGCGGTCATTTTCAGCTACGCAATGCGTCGGGTGTATTGATGTTGCTGGATCAGATGAAGGACTCTCTGCCTGTGGATCAGCAGAGTGTGCGGGCCGGACTTTTGGCCGCAAAGGTGGCGGGGCGCTTTGAGGTGTTGGGCAAAGAACCCGTGGTGTTGCTCGATGTAGCGCATAATCCGGAAGCCGCCAGATCATTGCGTGGCAACTTGAAGGATATGTTCTGTGCGGGTGATACAGTGGCTGTCTTCTCGATGCTGGCGGATAAGGATATTACCCGCGTCGTAGCGACCATGATGGAGGTGATCGACCGCTGGCATATCTTTCCCTTGGAAGGCGAGCGGGCCGCGGCGATGGATCGGCTGGAACAGTGTCTGGTCGAGGCTGGTGTTGCCGCTAAGCGAATCAACCGGTTTACCGATAGCGCCACCGCGTTGACGGCGGCTCAAGAGGTTGCCGGCAGTGAAGGCCGGGTGGTGGCATTTGGCTCTTTCTACCTGGTTGGCATGATCAAGAGTGAGATGGGGTTTTAGTCCTCTCTTTACAACGACTGATAAAATTGCGCAAAGATTTTTTCAAAGAGGGCGCGCGTAGTGGATGAACAACTCAAAAAACGTCTGATTGGCGCCACGGTGTTGGTCTCTTTGGCGGTGATTTTTATTCCCATGTTACTGGAGTCTGAGCCGGTACTCGATAACGGTATCACCGAAAGCAATATCCCTCCTCAACCTCAGCCCGTGGTGGCTGAAGCAAAGCTACCAACGATTGAAAAGCAGGTGGTTGAAAGACCCCGAAAGCTTGAAACGCTGCAACCTGCACCACTTCCTCAGCCCAAGCCAATAGAGACGCAACCTGTGAAAAAGCAGGAGCAGAAGGTTGTTAAGGCAGAGCCGAAACCAAAACCAAAGCCAAAACCGGTTGAAAAGAAACCCGTTCCCAAAGTGACTCAACAGCCCGCGGTTGAGAAGCCTAAAGCGAAAAGTCCAATCTCCTCCTGGGTGATTCAAGTGGGCAGCTTCTCCAGCAAGCAAAATGCCGAGAATCTGGTGAAAGAGCTGAGAAAGAGCGGGTACGCTGCCTTTATGGAGCGTGCCGAGGTGAAGAGTAAGGTGCTCTATCGCGTGCGGGTCGGGCCGGAAGCTGATAAAAAACTGGCTGAAAAGATGCTCGGCAAGCTGAACAAGGCGTTAAAGAGCAAAAAGCTGGTCGGTTCATTGAAGCGCTATCCCTAAGGTTTGCGATCAGAGATTCCCTTAGAAGGTGCTTCTTATACCGTTAGGCCAGTGGTAGAATTGCCGCTCCCGGTATTTCCCGCTTTGAGATACCTGCCTGACAGCAATGGTGAAGAGACGCAATGATCTGGATCGATTACGTTATTCTCGGCATTATCGGTATCTCCGCATTGATCAGCCTGATCAGAGGATTCATGCGCGAGGCGCTGTCGTTGGCTGCCTGGATTCTGGCTTTTTGGGTCTCTTGGACTTTCTTCCGTGACCTGGCGATCCATCTCGATTACTTCAGTCTTCCATCGGTGCGCTTGGCGATCTCCTTCGCACTGCTCTTCATTGCGACGCTAATGGTGGGGGGTATAGTCAATTTTCTGGTCGGCCAGTTGATCGACAAGACCGGATTGACCGGCACCGACCGGTTGATCGGCATGGTATTCGGCGCGGCGCGTGGCGCTATTTTAGTCGCTATACTGGTGTTACTGGCCGGTTTAACACCTCTACCCAACGACCCCTGGTGGAAAGAAGCACAGTTGGTTGGGTATTTTCAGGATTTGGCAATCTGGCTGAAACAGCTAATGCCAGCGGACATCGGTGAAAAATTTAATTTCATCTGAACTGTCTCAATGGATAGAGATTTCCTCGGTAGGACACCTTCTCGATAGTAACTTTCTGGGATAGCTAGAGCATGTGTGGCATTGTCGGTATTTTTGGGCGCAGCCCGGTAAACCAGGCGCTTTATGATTCATTGCTGGTGATACAGCATCGTGGCCAGGATGCGGCGGGAATTGTCACCTATGACGGTCGGCGTCTGCATCTGCGCAAGGATAACGGTTTAGCGCGGGATGTCTTCCATACCCGCCACATGATCGATCTGCAGGGTAACCTCGGTATTGCCCATGTTCGTTACCCCACTGCCGGCTGCTCCTCTTCCGCTGAAGCCCAGCCCTTTTATGTCAACTCTCCCTATGGCATTACCCTGGCCCACAACGGCAATCTGACCAATGCCGATGAGCTGAAGCGTGATCTGTTCGAGGACGATATGCGCCATATCAACACCTCATCGGACTCTGAAATTCTGCTCAATGTGCTGGCCCATGAGCTGCAGCGCTCGGGTAAGATTCGGATTACCGAGCAGGATGTCTTCAATGCTGTGGCGGCGCTGCATAAGCGTTGTCGTGGTGGCTATGCCGCTTTGGCAATGATCAACGGTTATGGTCTGCTCGGTTTTCGCGACCCCTTCGGTATCCGCCCGATCGTATTCGGTAAGCGAGAGACTGAGGAGGGCACTGAATACATGATCGCCTCCGAGAGTGTTGCGCTCGACTCCCAGGGCTTTGAGCTTATTCGCGATCTGGAGCCGGGTGAGGCGGTCTTTATCGATATGGATGGGAAGCTGCACACCTACCTTTGTGCGGCCAATGCGGTGCGTTCCCCCTGTATTTTTGAGTTTGTCTATTTTGCACGTCCTGATTCGATTATTGACGATATTTTCGTGCACAAGGCGCGCTCACGTATGGGTAACAAGCTGGCAAAGAAAATTAAGCGGGTCTGGCCGGATCACGATATCGATGTGGTGATTCCGATTCCCGATACCAGCCGTACTGCAGCCTTGGAGCTGGCCAACACCTTGGGAGTCAGCTATACCGAAGGGTTTATCAAGAACCGCTATATCGGCCGTACCTTTATCATGCCGGGGCAGCAGGTGCGTAAAAAGTCGGTGCGCCAGAAACTGAACGCTATCGATTCTGAGTTCAAAGGCAAAAATGTGCTGCTGGTGGATGACTCGATTGTACGCGGCACCACCTCCAAGCAGATCGTACAGATGGCCCGCGACGCCGGCGCCAAAAAGGTCTACTTCGCCTCGGCCGCGCCGCCGGTGCGTTACCCCAATGTTTACGGTATTGATATGCCGGCGGCCAGTGAGCTGGTAGCCCATGGTCGTACTGAGGGGGAAGTGCAGGAGATTATTGGCGCCGACCGCCTGATTTTCCAGGATCTGGAGGATCTGATCGCCGCCGTAGTGAAGAAAGGCAAGTCCAAGGTAGAGCGTTTCGACACCTCGGTGTTCGATAAGCAGTATGTGACCGGTGATGTCAGCCACCAGTACCTGGAGCAGCTTGAGCTGCTGCGCGGCGACACTGCAAAACAGGAGCAGGCGGCAGGGGCCCAGAACCTTATCGATTTACATAATAATGAATAATTGCTTGACAGGCCCGAGAGTAAGGGCCTAGTCTCTAATAATACCGAAGCGCCGATTTGTCTCAGATTGCGGGCGCTATAGAAATCCTGCTAAAGCGAGTAAACCTGCTTTGGCACACAACCGGCGGGTTTTTTTATGCCCGTAAATTGCGCTCCAGTATGGGCACTTGTTCAGGTGACTACATATGACAAAACAGATTGATGATTGGGCATTGGCGACCTTGGCGTTGCGGGTGGGGCATGATCGCACCCCGGAAGGTGAGCACTCGGAGCCCATCTTTGCCACCTCCAGCTTTGTGTTCAAAAGCGCGGCGGAAGCGGCTGCTCGCTTTGGCGGTGATGAACCGGGCAATATCTACTCGCGTTTTACCAATCCGACCGTACAGGCTTTTGAGCAGCGCCTGGCAGCCATGGAAGGGGGGGATAGCTGTGTAGCCACCGCATCCGGGATGTCGGCGATTCTGGCTGTCTGTATGGGGTTGCTGCAGACGGGGGATCACATTGTCTCATCACGCAGTATATTCGGCACGACCCATGTGCTGTTTAACACCTATCTGACCAAGTTCGGGATTGAGACCAGCTATGTGGATCTGACCGATTTGGCAGGTTGGGAGGAGGCGATACGCCCGGAGACCAAGCTGCTGTTTCTGGAGACCCCCTCCAACCCACTGACTGAGATTGCCGACATCTCTGCTATTGCCGAGCTTGCTCATAGTCGTGGCTGTCTGCTGGTGGTGGACAACTGCTTTTGCACGCCGGTATTGCAGCAACCCCTCGCCCTGGGGGCCGATATTGTGGTGCATTCAGCCACCAAATATATCGATGGGCAGGGGCGTTGTGTCGGTGGCGCCGTTGTGGGTGACGCCAAGCTGGTTGGTGAAGAGGTATTTGGCGTGCTGCGCTCCACCGGGCCGACCATGAGTCCGTTTAACGCCTGGACCTTCTTGAAGGGATTGGAGACCCTGTCACTGAGAATGCATAAGCACTCGGAGAATGCCGCCCAACTGGCCAACTGGCTGCAGAATGAGCCGTTGATTGAGACGGTTCACTACCCGGGGCTGGTCTCTCATCCCCAGCATCAGTTGATGCTCAAGCAGCAGCATGCGTCTGGCGGCATTCTCTCCTTTGTGGTGGAAGGGGGCCAAGAGGCTGCCTGGAAGTTTATTGATGCCACCAGAATGCTCTCGATAACCGCTAACCTGGGGGATGCCAAGACAACCATCACCCATCCAGCGACAACCACACATGGGCGTCTCTCTCCTGAAGAGAAGGCGATGAGTGGCATCAGCGACGGCCTGATACGAGTGGCGGTAGGGCTGGAAGATGCGGCGGATATTCAGGCTGATCTGCAGCGTGGGTTGGATAGCCTCGTTGAATGAGCACAGATATACGGGACAAATGGAATCAACGTCACGCGGCTGCCGATGGGATAGGCAGCGCGGCTGAGGTGTTGGTTGAAAACCGCCATCTTCTCCCCAAGCAGGGTGAGGCGTTGGATCTGGCCTGTGGCCGTGGGGCCAACGCACTACTGTTGGCTGAAGCGGGACTGTCGGTGACGGCCTGGGATATCTCTGATGTGGCGATTACGCGTCTGCGGGCAGCGGCCGAGGCGGAACGGTTGGATATCCGTGCCCAGGTGCGTGACCTGGCGTTACAGCCTCCCGAGCCCAACAGTTTTGATCTGATCGTGGTCAGCTACTATCTGGATAGAGCGTTGATGCCGCATCTGGTCGAGGCATTGCGGGAGGGAGGGCTACTCTTCTATCAGACCTTCAATCAGTCTCGACTGACCGGTCTGGGGCCGGGCAATCCTGCATTCAGGCTCAAGGAAAATGAGCTGCTGACGACTTTCTCATCATTGCAGACACGCTTTTATCGTGACAATGGCTCGTTGGGTGACACCTCTGCCGGTGTGCGGGATGTCTCCCTGTATGTGGGGGAAAAGTTGTCCACGGATGGGGTGATTGATCTATGATGGAGCAGGGTAGCGGCTAATCTCTGAGAGAGGATAATAATGAGTACGGATCACAAGCATGTTCGTATCAAAGATGTCATGAAGACCACGTTCACGCTGATTGATGGCAAGGCGACCATCTATGACGCCTTGGTGCTGATGAAAAAGAACCGGACATCCATGTTGGTGGTTGACAAACGCCATGCTGATGATGAGTACGGTCTGTTGTTGGCCTCTGATATTGCCCGCCAGGTATTAGCTTGCGATCGTTCCAGCAAACGGATCAACGTCTATGAAGTGATGGAGAAACCGGCCGTCTATGTTGAGCCTGAAATGGATATCCGCTACTGCTCAAGACTATTTGCCCAGTTTGATCTGGTTCGTGCCCTGGTGATTGATGAGAACAGGCAGGTGCAGGGTACAGTCGGTCCCAATGCACTGGTATTGGATGGCATGTTCGAGCTGGAAGTGGATAACGCTGCCGGTTGAAGCTAGGGCCTATGGCGAGTATTCAGCGTATCAGGTTTCGGCTCTCTCTCACCAGCCAGGAGTTTCTCCACTATTACCAAGGGCATGCGCAGGCGGTTATTGTTCGAGCGGAAGATGGCCGGCGTATACAGATTCCCGCCCATATCCTCCGTAAGTTTGTGACGCCCAGTGGTATCTCCGGGCGCTTCGAGATGCGGCTTGATAGCACAAACAAGATGCTATCCATCGAACAGATAAAAGGTTGAAGTGTTAACAGGCCCTAATAGGCACCAATAGAGGCTCTGGGCTGCAACGTGCTGTCCGGTTGTATTGTTAATCCGCTTTGATCGTGATCTGTTGGCTGGTGTTGGACAGCACCTTCATGAAACCTCTCTTCTCTTCGACATTGATAATGATCGGGGTCATGAAAGAGAACGCCAAGCCACTGGTATCTACATTCGCTTCTGGAGCAGTTGTATTGCGGTAGGTGAATACCAGTATACCGATATGTTCAGGGTCGGTACTGCCCAGTAGTGTCAGCTCGTCGTCGGTTAGGGCAATTTCGTAAAAGATATGCAGTTTGGCGGGGTCGACTACCGAGAAAGCCACATCCGGATTGGTTACTGACTGTAGGTGGAAAACCTGCTCGGCCTCCTCCTCGTTGAATAGCTTGAAGCGCGTGTCGTTCTCAAATCCGGGGATGCCTTCTGGAAATTCTAAAATAGTATTTGGATCAATCTCTTGAACGCCAAAGTCCGCAGTCTCTATTCTCATTGTGCCCTCTACGTCTATTACTACCTATAAAACAGATATTCTCTTATCGACGTTTGACTGGAAAACTTTAAGTAGGGTGGGGGAATTTGGAAGGGATTGTTTGCCGTGTGGGCAACTGGGGTGGGAGATAGCGGAGACGATAAAAGAGTGTCTCCGCTACCCTCTGTTTGTTACAGGATAACCGGCTCTTCGCTAAGATATCTCTGAATAACATCGTTATCCAAGTCACCCTCTTGATTCAGTGACCAGCTTTGGTTTTTGACACCGCCGGTGATCATATGGATAACAGCGGCTTCAATGGCTGA
>JAKSCN010000355.1 GCA_022360595.1 Chromatiales bacterium | reverse complement strand
CCGGAAATCACCGAATACCTGAAGACACCGCCAGACAAAGCCACGCTGGAACAGATTCTCGACATGCTTGGCCTGGAACCGCGCGAGCTGATGCGCACCAAAGAGGCGGAATATAAAGAGCAGGGCCTGGACAACCCAGAGCTGAGCCGCGACCAACTCATCCAGGCGATGATTGACACGCCAAAACTGATCGAGCGCCCCATCGTCATCAAAGACGGCAAGGCCGCTATTGGCCGCCCACCTGAAAAGATCCTGGATATTCTCTAATGCCGTACATTCTCATTCTCTACTACAGCCGCTACGGCGCTACCGCAGCGATGGCACATCAAATTGCGCGAGGTGTCGAAGAGGTGGCTGGGATCGAGGCGCGCCTGCGTACTGTCCCAGCCGTCTCCAGCGTCTGTGAAGCAACAGAAGAGAGCGTTCCCGAAGAGGGCGCCCCCTACGCCAGCATAGAAGACTTGGAACAGTGTGCAGGTCTGGCCCTGGGCAGCCCCACCCGCTTCGGTAACATGGCCGCACCACTGAAATACTTCCTCGACGGCACCAGCCGACAGTGGTTATCCGGCACACTGATCGGTAAACCAGCCGGGGTCTTTACCTCCACCTCCAGCATGCATGGCGGTCAGGAGACCACTCTGTTATCGATGATGCTGCCGCTTCTCCATCACGGCATGCTGATCACCGGTGTCCCCTACACTGAAACAGCACTGCTGCATACTCAAACCGGCGGCACACCTTATGGCCCCAGCCACTTGGCAGGCACCGACAGCAAACTCCCACTAAGCGATGAAGAAAAGACGCTCTGTCGCGCCCTGGGTAAACGCCTGGCGGAGACAGCACAAAAGCTGGCTTAAATCTTTCAGCGTATGAATAGTGGCAAAGCGATGCACCGGCAGTTGGCACTGGGATTTACCCTGCGTGACAACACCAGCTTCACAACCTTTGCCATGGGCGATAACAAACAGCTAGTCAACGACCTAAAGCGCAGTGTCGCTGGTAACAGCGAACAGTTCATCTACCTCTGGGGAGGCACGGGCGCGGGCAAGACCCACCTGCTCCAAGCCGCTTGCCAGCATGCATCGGAAATCGGACAAAGTGCGCTCTACCTTCCCTTGAGAGATGCTGAAGCCTTCGGCCCGGAGATACTCCAAGACCTGGAAAACCTGGATCTGCTCTGCATCGATGATATCGATGCCATTGCCGGAAATAGCACTTGGGAAGAGGCGCTGTTCCATCTCTACAACCGCCTGCGCGATGGGCGTACCCGCCTCATTACCACTGCCGGCTACAGCCCGCTCACCCTGCCGTTAAAACTGCCCGACCTGCGTTCACGCTTAAGCTGGGGACTCAGCTATCAGATTGCCGTGCTCAACGACACAGAGAAGCGGACATTGCTGATCAATGAGTGCCAGCGGCGCGGCCTTACCTTAAGCACAGAGACAGCCGACTACATCCTCAGACACACCAGTCGGGATGTCGGCTCATTGAAAGAGTTGATTGAACAGTTGGATAAAGCTTCTCTAGCCGCGCAACGGCGCCTCACGATTCCGTTTATCAAAGCGGTTCTGCAAGAGCGCTAAATTATAGGTAGGGCCTGTTAATCAGATTCTAGTCGTGCTTGTGTTTGGCCGCCCGCCGGCTCCAGACCCAGACATAATCAACACCGCTGGCCACAGTGGTCGCCGCCACTATCCAGATCATCGCCTCCACCCAATCTATCGGCAGGTGAAACAGCCCCTTATCCAGCACCACCATCAAAACCAGAAAGATCTGCATCGCCGTATTGATCTTACTGATCCGGCTTGGCTCAGCCTCCAAAGTCTCGACCCGGAAGTTGTAAACCAACGCACCTGTCACGATAACCAGATCACGCAGTATCACCAGCAGCACCAGCCAGACTGGAATAATGCCGATAAGCGCCAGCGAGAGAAAACTGGAAACCAGCAAAACCTTATCGGCCAGGGGATCGAGCAGCCCCCCCAGATGACTCTGCCAACCGTAATGCTTCGCAAGAAAACCATCCAGTCCATCAGAGATACCGGCAATGGCAAACAGCACCAAAGCGACCACAAACTCCTGCTCCAGCAACATCCAGACCACCGGCACAGAGAGAAATATCCGCATGATGCTGATGAGATTGGGGATGTCCTCTCGCTTTATCATCGCCGCCCCCCCGCATTGACCAGAGATACATCCGCCAAACCAGCAAACAAACCTACATCCCTCATACTATAGAAACGTCTTCTTCCGAATAGACAACAGCCACCCATAGCTCGACCTGAAACTCCTTAACGCAACCGATAGTAGAGATCGACATCCGACTCACTTTGCGAGTCGACTATCCCATCAGACCGCCCAGAAAAGCCGCCGGCCGCCTCGACCAACACACCGCCCAGATCCAACCCCTGCTGCAACGCCAGAGTCCCCCCACGGGTATGGAGATCATAAATAACCGCATCGGCCTCAACCCTAATCAATTCGACCCGATCCACCGCACTCTGGGATTCAAGAAACCGCGCCAGGCTAGTATAGCTCTGCAGGTCCAACACACCATCGACCCGCACCCTCACGCGATTCATATCGGTATCAACGGCCACGGGAGCGAATCGCTCGGCCAACAGGTCAGCCACCCGACCGATTCCCGACTGGGCCAGCATATCCACACTCCCTGCCTGCTCCTGCCAACTATTCACTTGCGCACCATGATACAGACGCCAATCGGCACGCCAATGCCCCCGGGCAACCTGAATCAACTTACCGGTCACGATCAGATCCGGCGCATAGCGCTGCGAAGCGCGGCGGATATTGGACTCAAAGTCCCCCCACAAATCGGCCACTTGCATACTGGCTTGATCCTCTAGATCCATCAATGGGAAAAGCACTGAAACACCGCGCTGCCGCGCACCCTTTTCGATACTGGTATTAATCGTGGCCAAGCCTGCCTCCGGTGACAGTAGCCGGCGCTTACCTTTTTGTTCAACACCGATCCAAACCAGACCACCGGGACGATTGCTGCCCCACACTGGCAATCCCTTATCCCGTAGCATACGGTTCACCGCCGCACTGTCAAAAATCACCTGCAACATCCGTGGAGGTTCCACCACCGGCGCTGCAGCTTCAGATGATTCGGCTGAGGCACCGGGAGCTGTTTCCGCCACCGGTGGCGGGCTCACCTCGCCCCCGGTCTCCAACAGACGATAACGGTACTG
>JAKSCN010000530.1 GCA_022360595.1 Chromatiales bacterium | reverse complement strand
TTGGTTCAGGCAGCGTGGATCGAGTCCCTCGGGTCCGCCGATCAGCAGTGCCAGGTCGCGACCATCGCCCATCCAGTCGCTGAGCTGGCCGGCCAACTGCTCGGTGCTCCAGGCTTTACCTTTCACATCAAGCGCTACCACTAACGCATTCTTGGGGATCGCTTTGAGCATGCGGTCCCCCTCGTCTTGAATGGCGCGCTGGATATTGGCGCTCTTGCCGCGATGTCCGGGTGGTACCTCCACCAGCTTTAGGGCGCATTCAGCAGGCAGCCGTTTGGCGTACTCCTGGTAGCCCTCCTGTACCCAGCGGGGCATTTTGGTGCCGACAGAGATGAGATAGATAACCATGCGGCTATTGTAAAGGAAATGGGATGGTGTGGGAGCGGCTTCAGCCGCGAGGGGGAGGTGAAATCGGAGCCAAGCTCTTTGACTCCGATCTCATAAGGTTGGTTAACAGGCCTTAGCGTGATGCGCGCCCGGACTCCAGTGCCGCGATCCGGTCTTCCAATGGCGGATGGGTGCTGAACAGGCTGGCAAACCCACCGCTGATACCGAAGGCCGCCAGTTCATTGGGAAGTGGCTGGGGCTCATGAGCCTGCTGCAGCCGGCGTAAGGCGTTGGCCATCTTCTGGTTACTGGAGAGGCTGGCGCCGCCCTCATCAGCACGGAATTCACGTCGGCGTGAGAACCAGGCAACGATGATGTTGGCCAGCAGTGAGAAGATGATCTGGGCCACAATAGAGCCGATGTAATAGCCTGGGCCGTAACCACGCTCGGTCTTGAACACAATGCGGTCGATAGCGTGGCCGACGATACGGGAGAAGAACACCACGAAGGTGTTTACTACGCCTTGAATCAAAGTCATGGTGACCATGTCTCCGTTGGAGATATGGCTCACCTCATGGCCGAGCACCGCTTCTACCTCATCGCGATTCATCGCCTGTAGCAGTCCGGTGCTGACCGCCACCAGAGCGTTATTTTTATTGGCACCGGTGGCGAAGGCGTTGGGCGCCGGGGAGTCGAAGATACCCACCTCCGGCATACCAATGCCCGCCTGTTGAGCCTGGCGCTGCACCGTGTTGACCAACCAGCTCTCCAGCTCATTGGAGGGTTTCTCGATGATCTGTACACCCATTGAGCGTTTGGCCATGAACTTGGAGATCATCAACGAGATGATCGAGCCGCCGAAGCCGATTACTGCGGACATGACCAACAGTGCCTGCAGGTTCAGGTCAACGCCGTTGGCGGCCAGGGTGCTCTCCAGCCCAAGGAGCTGAAAAACGATGGAGATTAGCAACATAATGGCGAGGTTGGTCGCCAGAAAAAGTCCGATTCTTAGCATGGTTTGGTGCCGTTAAATTATCCGAATTGAGTCACTATATGGGGTATTTCATATGAAAAAACAAGCAAATGACAAGGTAGTTAAAAATTTTTTTAGATCTTCTGTTTCGGTATACGCAGCGGGCTATATTTTGGAGGGGGTGAAGGAGACGCTGTTTATGGGATGATGAAACCATTTACAATCTTTTTACATTCGTTTTACAGGCTTTTCACCCTTGCGGTTGTGGCTGTAGCTACTGTGAAAGCACACCACAGCCATAAGGATTGAACCATGAGAACAAATTATCTAAACAAGCTATTTTTAGCCGCTGCAGGGTTGTTGATTGCCGCCGCACCGCTGCAGGCCAAGCAGATCGATCTGCGGGCTGAGCTGGGTACCCCCGTGATCGAAGCTGGCGCCAAGCGAACCGCTTTTCTGAAGGTGTCGCTAACCGGCTTTGAGTTGCAGGGCGGGCGTGACAGAACCCCTGCCAATATCGCCATTGTGCTTGACCAATCGGGCTCCATGCGCGGTGAAAAACTACAGCGCGCCAAAGAGGCGGCAATTATGGCGCTGGACCTGCTTGATGAGCGGGATATTGTCTCGGTGATCAGCTACGACACCACCGTGCGGGTATTGGTGCCAGCCACCCGGGTGAGTAACAAATCGGCGATTCGCTCGGCGATACGGCAGATGCGGGCCGACGGCTCCACCGCGCTGTTTGCCGGTGTGAGCAAGGGTGCCCGCGAAGTGCGTAAATTCATGGACAGAGAGCGGGTCAACCGGGTGATTCTGCTCTCCGACGGGCAGGCCAATGTTGGACCTAAATCACCCACCGAATTGGGTGAACTGGGCATGTCGCTGGGCAAAGAGGGCATCAGCGTCACCACCATTGGTTTGGGTGCCGGCTATAACGAAGATCTGATGGCCAATCTGGCTGGTTACAGTGATGGCAACCACGCCTTTGTGGACAATGCCGAGGATCTGGCGCGTATCTTCCGATATGAGTTTGGCGATGTATTGTCGGTGGTGGCCCAGGATCTGATCATCCGCATTGAACTGCTGGATGGCGTACGTCCGCTGCGTCTGTTGGGACGCGAGAGTGAGATTATCGGCTCTACCGTCACCACCCGCTTGAATCAGCTCTATAGTGACCAGGAGAAGTATGTCATCCTGGAGGTCGAGGTGCCTGAAGGGCTGGAAGGCGAGCAGCGTCAGCTAGCCGATGTGCGGGTCTCTTATCGAAATATGGCCAATCAGCAAAGTGAAAAGCTGGATGACCGGGTCAGTATTGCCTACAGTGCCTCGCAGCAGGAGGTAGCGCAGGCGCGCGCGCCCAGCGTACTCTCTACTGCCACGCAACAGGTGGCTAATGAAGCAAGTAAGAAGGCCCTGGAGCTGCGAGATCAGGGGCGCAAAGAGGAGGCCCGCAAGGTGCTGAAAGAGAGCGCCAGCTATGTGCGCCAGCAGGCTGATCTGATCGGCGGTGATGAGGGCGTGAGTCTGGAGAGCTTCAGTGATGAAGTGGAGCAGGAGGCTGAGGCGGTGGTTGAATCGAAAGATTGGAACCGAGCCCGTAAGGCGATTAAAGCCAAGCAGTATAAGCTGGAAAAACAGCAGACATACTAATCGATGACACACAGAGGCCGGGGTCAAACCTGTTTGATCCCGGCCCCCAAAATAAAAAGGATTCATGAAAAAAAGACGAATCGCCCTGTTGCTGATGTTACTAGTGCTGTTGCCCTTAGGCCTACTCGGCTGGCAGGGGCTGCAGCTACTTAGTAGTAGCGACACCATGCAGCAGGTGCGTAGCCAGCAGTTGGTGGAGGCGCGGCTGAAGAACGTTGATACTACCCTTCAGGCCTATTTGCAGGAGTTGGCGTTGGACTGGTCCGGTAGGCTACCCAGTTGGCCGCTTACGGCTGAGAGTTTGCGCGACCAGCTCCGCCGGGAGCTGCGGGTTAAGCAGATCTTCTGGCTGGATAGCGAGGGTAGACGGCAGTTTCCCCGGGATGGGATGAGCCAGGCGGAGCAACGCTTTGTCGAGCGCATGCAGATGATCTGGGACGACCCTCAACTGCTCTACAGTGCCGATGACAACGACCGCCAGCAGGAGGTTGTCTCCTACGCTTCCAAACTTGTGACCCGCAGCCAGGCTGATCAGGCAATCCAAGGGCGCCACGGCTGGAGTGTCTGGCACTGGGGAGCAGGGAGTCGACTGCTGTTCTGGTGGCAGGCGCCAGAAGGTTACACCCTGGGGCTGGAGGTGGATACCGCTCGGCTGAAGTCCGATCTCATCTCCTTGCTGCCTGATACCTCTGGCGTTACCGGCCACAGCATACATTTGAAAGATGCCGCTGGGCAGATCATCTACCAATGGGGCGGCCTGAAGATTACCAACCAGCAGCCTACCGGTAGTTATCAGCTCTCCTACCCCCTGACCAACTGGAGCCTGGACTACTTTGGCAATGATCTGGGCAGTGCCGATACGGCAGCATTTGGGTTGATGATTCTGCTGGTGAGTATGGCGTTGGTGCTGATCGGTGTGGCGATATTTCTCTACCGGGAGCATACCCGGGAGATGCGCCTGGCGGCCCAGCGGGTGGCGTTTGTCGGGCAGGTCTCGCACGAGCTGAAAACGCCACTGACCAATATCCGCATGTATGCCGAGATGCTGGAAGAGCAACTGGAGGAGGAGCCCCAACAGCAGCGCTACCTACAGGTGATCAGCAGTGAGAGCCAGCGCTTGTCGCGCCTGATCGGTAATGTACTGAACTTCTCCCGGGAGCCGAAAATCCACCGCTGTCCAGTTGAAATCGATCAACTGATCCAGAGCATTGTGGCCAATTTTCAGCTTGGATTTCAGGCCAAAGGGATCACCGCCAAACTTGATCTGCAAGTTGATCAACCGGTGGAGACAGACCCTGATCAGCTAGAGCAGATCCTGAACAATCTGTTGAGCAATGTCGAAAAGTACGCCGCCGAAGGGAAGGCGGTGGATATCCGCAGCCGTATTGCCGAGGGGCAACTGCAGGTACAGGTGCGTGACTATGGAGCGGGTATTCCTGCTGCTGAACACCAGCAGATCTTCAAACCCTTCTACCGCATCAATGACCGGTTGACCGAAGGGGTCAGTGGTACGGGTATTGGCCTGACCATAGCGCGCCAGCAGGTGCGACGCTTGGGCGGGGAACTGGTGCTCAAAAATGCCGACCCCGGTGCCTGTTTTGAACTGCAGATTCCGCTGGTGAGCCAATCATGAAAATACTCATTGCTGAAGATGACTACAATATCCGAACGGGCCTGGATGACCTGCTCAGCGGTGAGGGCTACCAGGTGATCGCTGCTGCTGATGGAGAGGCGGCCCTGCAGGCCTACCGGCAGCACCAGCCACAATTTGTCATTCTCGACATCATGATGCCCAAAAAGGACGGCTACAGTGTCTGCCGCGAGATCAGGCAGCGCGACGACAGTATTCCCATTATCTTCCTCAGCGCCAAAAGCGAAGAGATCGACCGGGTGGTTGGCCTGGAACTAGGCGCCGATGACTATATCAGTAAGCCCTTCGGTACCCGTGAGGTGATCGCCAGAATCCGCGCCATCACCCGCCGTTATCTGAAAACAGACAATAATCACCCGCTGCAGACAGCATTCGCCTTTGGCGATCTCACCGTCTACCCCAATGAACTGCGCGCCAAACGGGGTGAGGCCTCCATTGATCTAAGTCTCCGTGATATCAGTATTCTCCAGCTCCTCCAGGAACACCAGGGCCAAGTGGTCACCCGTGATCAACTGTTCGACCGCTGCTGGGGCTATGAACACATACCCAACAGCCGCACCCTGGATCAGCACATCTCAAAACTGCGTAAACGCATTGAGCCGGATGCGGCCGACCCCCAATTGATTAAAACGGTGTACGGGGTCGGTTATCGCTATGAGTCCTAACGCCTGATGTCGCGCACTCCCTATGCAAAGGCAAAAGAGAGAGGCCACGTCCCTGTGTGCCTATGCATCGGGGGATGCACAGAGCTATTAGACACTACCTAGGGGCTCAAAAGATGAGCCTGGAGGGGGGTTATTGTTTGTCGAGGCCGTTGATGCCAAACAGGGCGCGGGCAAACCAGGTGATGCGGCGTTTGGGTTTTACGAGAAACCAGCCGATGACGGGAATCAGGCCGAG
>JAKSCN010000393.1 GCA_022360595.1 Chromatiales bacterium | reverse complement strand
TTGGTCGATGAGGGCCTGGTTATTCTTGAAATGCCCTACATGCAGGTCGATGCGGAAGGAACGGTGACAGAGAATGTCTCTGACATCCTCTACTACACACTGGTTAACCCCTCAATGACCCGCTTGAATGCCGAACTGGCTCCCTTCCAGCAGATTGATGCTAAACGTAAACCCATCGCAGAGGCCATGGCCGATCTGGGGCTGACCGATCCGGAGAGCCAGGCTGTTTTCAGTAGCGCCTTTATGGGGGATCAGGAGATGTTCCTCTATCAGCCCAACTATGGTCTGGCGCCAGTCCGTTCTGCGGCGGTGATGATCGGGGCTAATCAGATGACCGAGCTGTTCATGCCTTACAGCTCCTTCAGGGTCTCGCTGGCCAACGACAAAGTGGAGTCGCTGACCGGCAGTCTGAAGGGCGGGCAGGTGACGGCTGATCCGCTCAAAGTGGAGCTGGTCAATGCCAGTGGTGATCTGTTCACCAACTTCTTCAACAGTGAGTTTGTTGTACGCCTCGCCTATCGTGGTCAGGCTTCACTGAATGAGCTGAAGGTGATGCACTCCATTGATGGTGAAGCGTGGAGTGTGCTGCCCCTCGGAACAGTGCTGATGCACCAGCCTGCCAGTGACTACCAACCCGGTTATGTGGTGCTGCGCACCTCAGAGCTGGGTTATCTGGCGGTGGCTGACGATAAGGGTCCGGTCATGGCGAGTTGCCTGGAGCCGGATTCATGCGGACTTTGAAATACCGCATCTGATCGTAACTGGTGATGTTGGGTAGGTCGTACTACTTGGTACGGCCTGCCCGATCACCTGCTTTTCCTCACTTTTCCGTTGATTAAGGGTGAACAGATTATGTCTTCGCGACGTTACTTTCCGGTCGCCTGGGCTGCTGGTGCTGCTATCGCAGCGACTCAGGTTGCTCTCTCTTCATCAGCCGGCTGCAGCCTGCCTCAGCAGGGACGCTGCACAGTCTGCGGTGGCTGTATTCTCGCTTTGGCCGGGCTTACCGGCTGGGCGCTGTTTCGACGTACTGAACCGACACAGGAATCCGCGGCCAGTCGTAGACGATCGACTTGACTGCGCTGATGCCGCGTGTCGCCGTTGTCATATGCCTCTTCACCGCCGGGCTGTTTATGAGTTCGGCGCTCTTCATGCGTTCGGCTCAGGCTGTGGTGTATGGCAATCTGGAACTGCGTTGGCAGACTAATGACTATGATAGCTGCGGCGCCTATACGGAGCAGCGGATCGATCTGGGCTACCGTTTTGGTGATCAGCTCTCTGGCGGTATCCTTGGCTCGCTGCGCGAAGGTGATTGTCGGCAGCACCAGCTTCAGCGCTTTTTTCTCCAGCGGCGGTTATCGACACCGATGCCGATGAGCATCAAATTGGGACGCTTTGAGCGTATCGATGCAGCCGGGTATTACCACCTGGATGGGCTGCAGCTATCTGCCTACCAGGATAGTGCTGAGTGGCAGTTTTTTGCCGGCAAGCCACAACGCCTTACCTTCTATGCGGCGCCTGAATATCGCCTGTCAGCCGATGAGCGTTTGGCTGGCACCCGGTTAATCGGTGTGCACACTCGTTATCAAATGCCGGATTGGCAGCGCGCAGAAGAGGATCTTTCCCGTCTGGGGATGGGAGTGCGCCATTTCTGGGGCGACGGTGAGCGACAGACCCGTCTGGACAGCGATTTTCAGGGCCGCTGGCAATACCCCTGGACGGGGGTGGAGCAGCTCGATCTGAATGCGGCTCTGTCGATTGGATTGGATTATGCCGAGTTAATCTCCTTTGATTGGCTGTCACGTCTCTACCTGTCGAAAAAACGCTTTGTCAGCTTGCGAGGCATGACCTTTGATCCGCCTGATGAGGCGGTCGATTTTCGTGAGCGCTATGTCCGCTTTTATGCCCGGGGAAGACAGACCCACTGGTCTTTGCAGGGGCAAGACGCTTTGCATCAGCACCTTACTGCCGGGGTGAGGCTTAAGCACATTCTTCGTGAGGTCGAAGCCAACGGCTTTTCAGCAGAGCTGTACGGGCGTCTGCGCAGCACCTGGGGGTGGCAGTTTGAAGGACTGGTGGGTCTGTTGGATGTCGGTGATGAACGCCGCCGCCAGCTCTATCTGGAGGGAGAAAAAATACTCTCGGCCAAAAGTGTCCTGACCCTGCGCGGCAGTCTGATTGGCGAGGATAGTTTGCTGGCGGCCAATAAGCGGGTGGCTGCTGTTGAGTTGAGCATGGACTGGATGTTGCAACGGGGGCTCACGCTGCAACTGGCTGCTGAGCGTGCCTGGATCGATTACCGGGATTATGGTGATCAGAACAGGGATTACCGTTTTGCCCTGCGGCTCAAGTATGCGTTGCCGGCGTCGGGTGCGGAGGATTACCGATGATGCTGCGCCTCCTGTTAATAGTTGTTCTGCTGCTTTGGGTTCTGCCGCTTTTAGCTGAGCCTGCAATGGATGAGGCGCAGCCTTGGTACGAACAGCGCCGCGCTGAAACACCGGGCTATCACTTTCCCCATCGCCTACATGAGGAGGCTTTGCAGCAGGCAGGATTGAGCTGTGTCGCCTGCCACGCTTTCAGTGCTAATGAGGAGCGCGATCCTAAGCTGGTGCATCAACTGACTCGAATCGCCAATGAGCCGATGGAGGCGATCTGTCACTCCTGCCATGTGGTGGATCGCAGCGCTCCCATGGCGTGTCGCCTCTGTCATCCGGACCCATCCACCATCTGGCCAGATGATCACAACTTTGATTATCGACGCCTGCATGGCCTGGACGCCCGGCAGGATGAGGCCGCCTGCGAAAGTTGTCATCTCGGTCTGCGTGACTGTGTGAGCTGTCACTTTCAACGCAGTCCCGATAGCGACCAACATCTGCCCGGTTTTCGCTATAGCCACGGTATCGAGGCGCGGGCCACCTCGGCAGATTGCGGGCGTTGCCATAACCCCGGTTTCTGCGTTGATTGC